>JAQXAF010000053.1 GCA_029253085.1 Luminiphilus sp.
GAACTGAGTCGATCAACCGCGGTGAAAAAATCGTCAAAACTCCACGTTTCACCTTGGTATTGCAACAAGGGTTTGTCGGTGTGCTGGCGTCCCTTGTTCAAGTAATCACCCAGCAGCCTGTGGGCCTGCAAAAACGCCGTCAAAGGCTGGCCATTTATGCTTTGAGATGCCACTTCAAACGGCGCCCCCGGGCCGGTGATTTTTGCAACGGCGTCGTGGTAGGGTTGTGTGAATAGGCTCATAGGGTGAGTCCCAGCTCAGGATTTAGGGTTAGCAACGCTTGTATGTTGGGGGGTCATTGAGCCTTCGTCATGGTCTTTTTAGCCTATCAAAGGATCTTGCCATCCGTTGACCTGCCTTCCAGCTCGCCCGTATGGTGCAACTTCGTTAATTAACTATAGCGCTACGCCAGACATGCAAACGCCGCTTACAGAACTTCTGGGATGTCGTTATCCCATTATTCAGACTGCCATGGGGTGGGTTGCTGATCCAACCCTAGTTGCCGCGACAGGTAATGCAGGCGGCTTTGGCTTTCTTGCGGGTGCGGTAATGACATTGGACGAGATCGAGGAGGGCATTCTTGCAATTAAATCCAATACCGATGCGCCGTTTGGAGTCAATTTCCACATGTACGTGCCCTTTGCTGAGGACATCGTTGACCTGTGCATAGCGCACCGTATTCGTGCCGTCAGCTACAGCCGTTCTCCCAGTGCTCGAAGTGTAGAAAAACTTAAGAGTGCAGGCGTGGTTTGTATGCCGACCGTGGGTGCTTTCAAGCACGCAGTAAAGGCCGTAGAGCTCGGTGCAGACGCCCTGGTTATTCAAGGCGGCGAAGGGGGCGGTCATACCGGATCCGTGGCCACGAATATTTTGCTGGGTCAGGTGCGTGGTGGGGTCTCTGTGCCTATCGCAGCAGCGGGCGGTTTTCGCGATGGAAGTGGGCTTGTCGCCGCTTTGGCCATGGGTGCGCAGGGCATAGCCATGGGGACGCGATTTTTATTGACCCAAGAATCTCCGGTGCCTGACGCTACGAAGGCGGTCTATCTGCGAACACCTCCGGAAAATATTGTCGTCAGTAAACGCCTCGATGGTCTGCCCCAAAGAATGATCGCAAACAGTTACTTGGCGCGCCTGATAGACGCCACCCAGTTGGGCTTGCTGATACGCGCGCTGCGCAACGGTCTGGCCTTTACAAAAATGACGGGTAGCTCGCTTTGGGACATGCTTAAATCGGCATGGCGCATGCGTCGTGGTGGTGAATTATCGTTGGGACAAACGCTGATGGCAGCTAACGCACCTATGATGATTCAAGAGGCGATGGTGAATGGAAATCCAGAGGAGGGTATTTTGCCTTCCGGGCAGGTCGCGGGCCTTATTAACGACCTGCCCAGTGTCGAGGCGCTAATCAGCGGCATCATGGCCGAGGCGGACAGCACGCTGGAGGCGCTCAATAAGCATCGTAACGGTGACAAACACCAAGATTAAAAAAGGATTCTGCAAGATGGCGGCATTCACCAGTCAGGTATCGGCAAATATCGGACATGTCATTTTTAATAAACCGCCGGTCAATGCTTTTGATAGCAGGGAATGGGCGGCGATTGCTGAAGAGATCCATGCCTTGGGTTCTCGGGGTGATGTTCATGTCATTGTCATTAGTGCCGAAGGTCGTGGTTTTTGTGCTGGTGTGGATATCAAGGAATTGGGCGCTCACCCTGAGATGATCGTGCCGGTAAACAAGGGCAACTACGATACCTTCGAGGCCATCCATAAAAATCCGAAGCCGGTCATTGTGGCGCTGCATGGCTTTGTCCTTGGCGGTGGTATTGGCATTGCTGGAGCCGCCGATATTCTTGTGGCGTCCGAGTGTGCCACCTTCGGTGTTCCTGAGGTGGACCGGGGTGCGATGGGTGGCGGGGCTCACTTACAGCGCATGTTTCCGGTGCAGAAGGTGCGACACATGTACTTTACCGGTGATTCTATCGATGCCCATGAAGCTTGGCGGCTGGGCGCTGTTGAGAAGGTGGTTCCCCTTGAGGATTTGTTGGCCGAAGCAATGGCTATTGCCGAAAAGATTGCGGCGAAGAGCAGCATTATGGTTCAGCTAGCGAAGGAGGCGCTGAACGGGATTGAGGATGGTGATCTGGAAGCTAAGTATCGTCGCGAGCAGGGCATGACCCTTGAGGCCTATAGCTATAAAGACTCTCAAGAGGCTCGGGATGCCTTTAATGAAAAGCGTGACGTGAGCTTCAAGGCTGGGGACTGAGCCAGAGCCTCATAGGCCAGGCTTGAGAAGTGTGCCAATAGGCAGCAGCTTCATTGGGCCCTCGGTCGGTGTGTGGTTCAGCCAAAAAAAATAGCGGCCCGTCCGTAGTGGGTTTATTTGAAAGACGAAAGTAAAAGAGGGTTTCCATGATTACTTACGATCAGGCACGGCAAGTGTGTGAGACTTATATCCAGTCGTTGGTGACCAATGATGTTGATGCGATTCTTGATTTATATGCCCATGATGCAACGGTCGAAGATCCGGTCGGTACGGAGGCGCGCACCGGGCAAGACGCGCTGCGATCATTTTATGCCGGCGCGGTGACCGGTGTAGTTGAGGCGACGCTCACGGGAGAGCCGAGATTGGCGGGTAATGAGGTGGCGTTCCCGTTTCAGGTAATAGCGGGGCAGCCCGGCGAAGAAATTCAAATTAATATCATCGATATTTTCCGTTTTAATGCGGAGGGTAAGGTCGACTTGATGCGGGCGTTTTGGGGATCCGATAATGTGGGCGGCAAGTCCTAGCTTGCGGGCAAACCAATCTGCTGTGCCCCCTTGTGGCACCTTTTTGGCAAACTCTTAATGGTAAGAGGAGACGGCAACTGATGTCGATGCTCTCGATATTAGGTGTCGGGCTGTTTATCGGGTGGTTGTTGTTGATGCTGAGTGCAAGCGTCGCCGAGTATCGTTATTACCGCGCCGTTGCCCTACTTGAACCCGAAATTTGGGTGCAGTTAGGTGCGCCAAACCACTGGGTCGCGCCTTTTATGTTTTTGGTTACCCCCGATCGCAAGCGCCTGCTGGATACTGTTGATAATCCCCATGTCCTTGTGTTTAAGCAGCGCTTTAAAGTCGCCGCTCGACTGTTTTTGGCCTATGTCGTGGCCGTATTACTGTCATCAATAGCATTTTTTAAATGGGCTTAGTGGGTCTTTTATCGCCGGCTATGGCAGGGGTTGATGCACTCACAATAGGGCGGTGGGCAAGCGCCCGCAGACGCTCTCTCATACCATGCGATCTGGAGGAGAGGCCTCAAATCGGGGGCTGTTTTCTAGGAGTAGGTGACGACGCTTTTGAGCATTAAGCTGACCAGCATCGACTGACGGGACACGCCGGTTTTAGCGAAGATCGAACGCAACTGAGCTCGGGCCGTATTTCTGGCAATGCCTAGTTCCGCGGAGGCCTGATCTAGGTTGTCGCCCTCAGCAAGTAGCTTGGCCAAATTCACCTCCGCTTTTGTGAGGTTGTACAGCGACATCAGTATGCGTGTATCGATCTCGTAGCTGCGCTCGGGTTCGTTAATGAATACGGTCATGTGAGCGGTGTGTCCAGGCTCTACCGTTTTGTCGATCATCATGGGCTTTACCAGTATTTCTAGGTCTGGACGCCCCGAGGGTCGCTCCACGGCAAGGGCATTGGTCGGCGCCGTATCCTGATTGCGCTGGGCACTAACGATGGCATCAATAAACTCGTTAAACTTCCCCCGGGCACTGGAGCTCTCTAGGTAAATTTGTTCGTTGACGATAGTCAGTCCATCTTTTTCGCGAATGATGTTGTCAGCGACGACGTTCCGGGTGACGACTTTGCCACGTTCATCGAGAGTCACCACGCCGACAGACTGTCGTGTAATCGTTGAGCTGTAGAGGCGACGCTCCTTATCCAACTGAATCAGTTGCATGCCGTTAGCGACAGCCCGTTGAATATGGGGCGCGAGCAGCGCCAAAAATTCTCGCTCTTCTGCGGCGAAATTATTGGAGGCCTTGGGCCGACAAAAACGTACGCTAAAGCGCTGCCCGTTGGCATTGCGCAGGTCGACGCCCACCATATGGTGAATATCAATAGGCGCCATACAAAAGCGGTAGAGGTCGGTGTTTTCAAGTTGGCTGTAGGAAATACACTCGTCCAAACACACGACCTGACCCCAGGGGAGGTTGGTCATAAGGTTGGAGGTGTAATGACGATCGGTATAGGGGTTGTCGTGGTCATCGACAAAGGTTTTCTGTAACCCATCTGACGACACGAAGAGTAAGCCACCGTCATCCCCGTGGGGCTCACGCATCGTGATCGAGCCGAAATTACTGCCGATAAGGCGCCGTGTTTCAGCTAAAAAGCCGTTGTACGGGTCCTCTTCGATGTGACCATCGTAGAGCAGCCCTAGCAGGCGAGACAATTCTTCTAGATTTGCTTGAGTCATCGAGTCAAAACTGCCTTAAACATCGCTCGCTTCAAGATAGCGCAGAGAAAAGAAAGGTCAATGAAAACCTGTGGCACTCTGCAA
>JAQXAF010000035.1 GCA_029253085.1 Luminiphilus sp.
AGTAGTTCAGACTGCGCCCCCAGACCGATAGCACCGCTCCAATCATCGGCGCCGTGCTGTTGCCGTCGTTCTAGCGTGTGTAGCAGCAATAAGTCTCGATTAAGCCGAGACGCTACCCACGCGGCGGCTTCACAGACCGCTAAGGATCCCACCGAGCCGTCAACACTCGCGATAACTTGATCTTCTTGCTTTTCCACGGTCTAGTGTCCCCCCATTAATTTTTCGACTTCTGCTGGGTCGTTATGGATTCCGAATTTGTCGACCACAGTTTCCGTGGCTGCATTCATACCATGGATCGTCACTTCTGCGCCCTCGCGGCGAAATTTAATTACCACCTTATCCAAGGCGGCTACGGATGTGACATCCCAAAAATGCGCAAGAGATAAATCGATTACCACCTGCTCTACGGCCTCCTTAAAGTCGAAAGCAGCAATAAACTGTTCACTTGAGGCGAAAAATACCTGACCAATGACCCGATAGGTTTGCGCACCTAGCTCGGGGTCGGGATCAGCCTTGACCACCATGAAGCGTCCGATTTTATGAGCAAAAAAGAGCGACGCCAGAAGAACCCCAACAAAAACTCCGATCGCCAGGTTGTGGGTCGCAACCACAACAATGACTGTCGTAATCATGACAATATTGCTGGACATAGGGTTACGCCGTAGATCACGAATTGATACCCAAGAGAACGTACCAATTGACACCATGATCATCACGGCCACTAATGCCGCCATGGGGATTTGCTGGAGCCAACTGTCGAGGAAGACCACCATAATAATCAGGACGCTGCCTGCGGTCAGTGTAGAGAGCCGCCCTCGGCCACCCGACTTCACATTGATAATTGACTGCCCAATCATGGCGCAACCTGCCATGCCTCCAAAGCAGCCGGACACAACGTTAGCGATGCCTTGTCCCTTGCACTCTTTATTGCGGTCGCTGGGGGTATCAGTGAGATCATCGACGATGGTCGCGGTCATTAGCGATTCCAAAAGACCGACAACGGCCAGCCCAACTGAATAGGGCAAGATAATCATGAGTGTGTCGAGGTTCAAAGGGATATTGGGCAGCAAGAATATGGGTAGGGTGTCGGGTAAGTCCCCCATATCGCCCACCGTTCTAATGTCGAGACCCAAGAAAATACTGATCGCCGTCAGGCATATGATACAGACCAAAGGTGAGGGGATGGCTTTGCCAACAACCGGTAGACGGGGGAACAGGTAGATGATGCCCAGACCACTCGCCGTCATGGCATAGACGTGCCAGGTGACCTGAGTCAGTTCAGGCAACTGCGCCATGAAAATAAGGATTGCCAGTGCGTTCACAAACCCCGTGACCACGGATCGTGAGACGAAGCGCATCAGCTCGCCGAGCTTTAGAAAACCTGCAATGACCTGAAGTCCGCCGGTAAGCATGGTCGCCGCAAGCAAGTATTCGAGACCATGTTCTTTGACCAGTGTCACCATGACCAGAGCCATTGCGCCGGTGGCGGCAGAGATCATGCCGGGGCGACCGCCAACAAAAGCGATAACGACCGCTATGCAAAAAGAGGCATAGAGGCCGACCCGAGGGTCAACTCCCGCGATAATGGAAAAAGCAATGGCCTCTGGGATCAAAGCAAGGGCAACGACGAGCCCCGCGAGTAGGTCGGCGCGGATATTGCCGAACCATTCTTCCTTGAGCGTTGTGAGCATGGTGATAACCGGGTTGACTGAGGGGGCGAGGACTATTCGTGTTGAGCACCAAGTCTGGATCAGTCACGGATCACCGATCTAGCCACGTCGCCCAAGCGGGGCGCAGGGTAGTACATTAACGAGGCTGCGTACACTGACCATGTCTGCGACTGCTATTACCAGAGGGAGTCGTGATTGTGGTGCTTTCCATGCATACTATGCGCCTCTATGGTTCCCTGCAGGAGTTCGCATTGGACGAGCAATATCAGGCGGTTAAGACCCGTATTTCCCATGATTTGATTCAAGTGGCGCTGCGGTTGGTCTGCGCGCTGTTATTGCTGTGGATTTGCGCCAAAATATTTGCGCCTTTTGCAGCGCTTATGGCTTGGGCATTGATTCTCGCCATCACGCTCTATCCCCTTCATTTGCGTCTTAGAGATTCTTTGGTCTGGAGCGATGCGCGCACGGCCACGGTAATCTCCGGCACGGGTTTGCTCTTGCTGGGCGTACCGACCGTGTTACTGGGTATGTCTCTTGTAGACCACATTGCCTCAATTATTAGCCAATGGCAGCAAGGTGGTCTCGATATCGCACCCCCCGATGAATCCGTCAAAGATTGGCCAATGGTTGGTGAGCGCGTTTACGCAGTTTGGTTAGAAGCCTCTGACAACTTGGCAGAGTTGCTGGCTGATCATGGCGAAGAAGTCCGCAGTTTACTCAAGCGTTTCCTTGGTGGCACCACCAGTATGCTAACGACAGTGGGTCTATTTTTGGGAGCAATTGTTGTTGCTGGAATTATGATGGCTTACGGACAATCGGGGAGTGCGGCTATGGGTCGTGTAGCAGCTACCCTCGTGGGAAATGGTCGGGGTGAGGAGCTGCAGGTCTTATCAGTGGCTACCACGCGCTCAGTGGCCACTGGCGTCATTGGGGTGGCTGTCATTCAGTCATTGTTGTTGGGCATCGGCTTTCTTTGGGCCGAGGTGCCTGCTGCAGGGGTTTTGGCAGTGCTGGCGCTTATTACTGGCATCATTCAGTTACCCGCGCTGCTAATAACGCTCCCGGTGCTGATTTGGCTTTGGACCTCGGGCGGTGCGGGGGAGGGCTCCGCAGTCATGGACGTCGTGATTACGATCTACCTCATCATTGCTGGACTCGCTGACAATGTGCTCAAACCGATTTTGCTGGGGCGCGGCGTCGATGTGCCTATGCCGGTTGTCCTGATCGGTGCCTTAGGAGGAATGGTCGGCATGGGGTTGATCGGTCTATTTATAGGTTCGGTGGTTCTAGCTATTGGTTACCAGTTGTTGTGGGCATGGGTAGATCGTGAAGCCACGCAAGCAACAGTTAACGAAACTAGCGAACCGTCCTAGCGCTTCGATTAAGCCGAATTGCTTTGAGTTTGACTTGAGATGACCTTACGTAAACGCCTTAGCGGTTCAGCTATTTGGGTACTGATCTTGGTTGGTTGCACTACCGTGGGACCAGATTACGTGCCGCCAGATGATAGCTGGCTCGAGTCGCTTGAGATTTCTGTTTACGGCGAATCGATCACCGTCGTCCCTGAATCAGACAGGGAGGCCACGCTGTGGTGGCGTCAGTTTGATGATCCTGTTCTCAATGCCCTTATCGAAGAGGCTAGGTACGAAAATCCAGCGCTGAGAATCGCTGGGCTTCGGGTGCTAGAGGCTCGGGCTCTGGCAGCGGCAGCTGGCTCAGCGCTTTATCCTCAGGCACAAACTGTTGATGCAACCGCAGCCTATGCCAAGCGCAGCAGTGGTCCGGGGGAGAGTGGCTTTAGTCGTTGGGATGCCGGCTTTACTTTGGGTTGGGAACTCGATTTTTGGGGTCGTTTTCAGCGCGGCATCGAGTCGGCGGACGCGGCGTATTTTGCTTCACTGGCAAACCAACGCGACGCTCAAGTACTTCTGACTGCAGCGGTTGCCAATATTTACTGGCAATACCGGGTCACCGAAAGGCGCATCGTGATCTTAAATAAAAACGCCGAGTTGCAGTCTCGCAGTTATGACATTACCCGGCAGATGTTTGATGCGGGCCAACAGTCAGAATTAGACCTCCAGCAAGCTCGCACGCAATACTTAGCGACATTGGCAGTGCTACCTTCGCTAGAGCAGGGGGCAGGGCAGCTTGCTAACGCGCTCTCAGCCCTGCTGGGGCGCGCTCCAGCTGAGATGCAAAAACGATTGTCGGATAGCTCGGCGGCCCCTGTCACACTTCCAAGCAGTCATCGTGTTGAGCTGACGGAGCTCCCGGCCACACTCATTCAAAGGCGCCCCGATGTAAGAGCCAGTTTATGGACCGTGGCTGCACAATCTGCGCAGATTGGTGTGGCGGAAGCTGACTACTACCCCTCGATAGCAATAGGCGGCAGCATTGGTTGGTCGGGTAATTCACTAACATCTCAAGATAGTTCAGGGTTGCTCGGTGTTGGTCCTGCCGTGCGCTGGACCGTGTTTGACTGGGGACGAATCGCCAACAATATCCGAATTCAGGATGCTCGGTTGCAGCAGGCCATAGAGGTTTACCGTAATACGGTGCTCAACGCCGCTAGGGAAATCAACGACGCTTCGATAGTTCTGGATAAAACTGAAGAGCAACGCGTGTTGCTTGCGGAAACGGTCGAGGCCTCAGAGCGGGCGCTAGAAATTGCCAGTACGCGTTACCGAGAGGGATATGCTGATTTTCAACGCGTTCTTGATGCACAGCGCGTTGTGTTTACTCAGGCTGATAGAAAGCTACAAAATGATGGTCAGCACCTCAACGCAATTGTAGATATTTACAAGGCCTTGGGTGGTGGTTGGAGTCCCGATGCGATGGCTGAAATGCTGCCCACCACCGTCCTAAAAGAGATGCAAGAGCGCTCAAATTGGGGCGAATTGCAGTCATTGCAGGTCGGTGATGAGCAGGCTTCTCCCAGTCAACCGATCCCTACTGAAGTGGAGTCTAAATAAATGAGTGAAGCGCCAGAGGTGACCGGAAAGCAGACGATCAACCGAGGTGCAGGGTTGGTTTTCATCATCCTGCTCGCGTTACTCGCTTGGTATATTTCGGCTGATCGGCTAACCCCTTATACGTCTCAGGCCCGAGTTGAGGGCTTTGTTGTTGGCGTGGCGCCAAAAGTGGCGGGATCGATTACCCAAGTTAATGTGAGCAACAACCAACGGGTAGATGCGGGCGACTTACTCTTCAGTATCGATCAGTCTGATTACTTGATCGCAATAGAGCGAGCGACATCAGATCTTGAGAAGGCTCGGCAGCAACTGGCTGCGGGTGATGCCGGTGTCGATGCTGCCCGCGCAGGTTTGGAAGCAGCTCTAGCGAATGAAATGAAAAGTGCCAAGGATTTTGAGCGTCTGAGTCGACTTTATGAGCAGGATTCGGGCACCATTTCTAAGCGCAGGTTGGAGATGTCGGAAGCCTCTTTAGTGGCAGCGACGGCTCAAGTGGCTGCGGCCCGCGCGACAATTCAGCAGGCGATTGATGCAAAAGGTGGTGACAACGATGGCAACAACGCATACCTGAAGTCGGCGCAAAGCGCATTGGCCAAGGCGCAACTTGATCTCGATAACACCTTCGTAAAGGCGGCTAAATCTGGGGTGATTACTGACCTTCGCGCAGAGGTAGGGCAGTTTGCGGGGGTCGGCAAGCCGGTGATGACTTTGGTGGCGACAGATGAGCTCTGGATCAACGCTGCGTTTACCGAAAATAATTTAAGCGCCCTGAGCGAAGGTGCCAAGGTCGAGCTGCTTTTTGATGTATTGCCGGGGCAGGTTTACTCAGGCTACGTTCGATCTGTCGGTTTAGGTATTAGTGCCTCACAAAACACCCAGCCGGGTACGTTGCCTTCGGTGCAAAATAATCGTGATTGGCTGCGTCAGGCCCAGCGGTTCCCGGTTCAGGTAGAGATTGCCGATCTTTCTGATGCCGAGTTAAGGTCGGCATTGCGTATGGGTGGACAGGCATCCGTGGTGGCTTATGGTGATGCGCCTTGGATATTGAGAACTTTGGCTTGGCTGAGCATTCGGATGCGTAGTTTCCTGTCTTATGCCTATTGAAGCTCGGCGGACTTTCCGGCTTGCGCTCACCGTTACCACGGCAATGATTTTGGCCTACGGTAGTGGTATTTCCGTACCCTACCTGGCACCAGCACTCGCACTTATCCTCACCGTACAGCCAGCGCCACCTATGCCTGCGGGGAAACTACTGGTGCTAGCAACCGCACTTGCCGTATTACTTGGCGTTGGTCTGCTGGTAGCGCCGCTTGTAGAGCAGTATCCGCCAGTAGGACTGTCTTTGGTGGCCCTCGGGCTATTTGTGAGTAGTCGGCTCAGTCTGGGTGGTGATAAGGCGGCTGTGGGTACGCTGCTCGCGATGAGCCTGACGTTAATTTCAGCCTTAGGCGTCGCCAGTCTTGCTCTCGCACAAACACTGGTAACAATGTTAGTGGCCGCTGTTGTTATAGCCGTCATAAGCCAGTGGATAGTTTATCCATTTTTTCCCGAGTCTAATGTCAATGTCGGTACATTACCCGTCGCGCAAGATTCTGCCGAGAGCGCCTCAAAGAATACTTCGGCATTGCGTGCTGTGGTCGTTATTTTGCCGGCCTACCTGTTCTTGCTGATCAATCCAACAGGCCACACGCCGGTCATGATGAAGTCTATTGTTCTGGCTCAGGCGCCATCGGTCATTGAAGCGCGGCAAGCCGCTGTCGAATTATTAGGAGCGACAGTGCTAGGTGGCTTTCTGGCTATCGTGCTTTGGTTTGGTTTGAAGTTATCGCCGCGACTGGATATTTTTGCGCTACTCATTTTATTGGTAATGATAGGGCTCGCGCATAAGCTCTATGTGCCTAATGTGACGCGCTTCAGTCAGCAGTTTTGGCTCGACGCCTCCATTACTATGCTCATTCTCATCGGCCCTGCGGTTGCTGATAGCGCTGTGGGTAAAGATCCATATCAAGCCTTCTTGTTTCGTTTTGGCATGTTTTTCCTAGTTGCTGTTTACACCTGGGGAAGTATGGTGCTGCTGAATCGACTGGGCTGGCTCAGCAATATAAAACAGGAAATATCCCTATGATGCTGACACTTGCCGTGGGCGTTGTTGCGATGATGGTTTGCTTGTTCGTGCAAGGGCTACTGTTGTTTCTTGCGACCCGTTACTACGTCATGCATCTTGCTTGGGTAAAGAGCAGCTCCCGTGCCATGACAATGCTTTTGATCGCCCGGGTGATGCTCATGTTGGTCGTCGGTAATCTTATACAAGGGGGCATTTGGGCATCGCTGTTCGTTTTCTTAGGCGAGTTTGGCGACTGGGATACGGCTTACTATTTTTCGTTGGTCAACTTTGCCACGTTAGGATACGGCGATATCGTTATGTCTGACCGCTGGCGAATACTAGGCCCCATTCAAGCGATGAATGGTGTCCTAATGATTGGCGTATCGACGGCATCAATCACGGCGGTTGTTCATGACGCCTTTCAGCGCTCATGGCTTAAGTCCAATTTTGGACAAAAAACTCCCGAAGAAGCTGCAATAAACGAGCAGACAGAGTCAAATTGATTTGAACTAAGTGGCTCGGGTAGCCGTACGTTGGCTATTACCCAAGCCAAGAGTGGCCTATGCACTTATTATCAAAGTTATTCGTTTTGGTTTTGCTACCCCTTTCGGTTTTTATGGGCTGCTCTCAGCCACCGATGAAGCTGGTATCGGGTGCTGAAGTGGCGACCGCGTCAGGGCGCGTGCTTGGCGTTGCAGCAGACGAGCACGTTATTCATTGGCAGGATATTCCCTTTGCGCAGCCCCCCGAAGGTGCGCTGCGGTGGCGAGCTCCCCAGCCCTATAGCCAACCTGATGGTGAGGTCCTGTCCCGGGAAAGTGCGATTTGTGTTCAAGAAGCTGGAGCAATATCGGACACCGATGGGAGTGAGTTTGTAGGATCTGAAGACTGCCTATACCTCGATATTGTGGCGCCCAAATCTGCTCGCGACCAAAGGTTACCTGTGATGGTGTGGATCCATGGTGGCGGCAATACGTCTGGAACAAAGGACACCTACGATTTTTCTGCACTCGCTCACGATCAGCAGGTGGTTGTGGTTACCGTTAATTACCGGTTGGGCCCGCTTGGATGGTTGACCCACCCGAGTATTCAGGGCGAAGCACAGGGCTTAGACAAAAGCTCTAACTTCGGTCAGTTGGACATCATTGCCGCGTTAGAGTGGACCCAGCGCAATATAGAAGGGTTTGGTGGGGATTCGGACAACGTCACTATATTTGGGGAAAGCGCTGGCGGACACAACGTGTACGCTCTGTTGGTATCGCCTTTGGCTGACGGCTTATTCCACCGCGCTATCGCCCAGTCACCCTACACGACGTCGGTTACTCCTCGAGAAGCCCTGAATCAAAATCGTGAGTTTCCAGAATTGGACCGAGGCAGCTGGGAATTGTTGCAGGCAATGGGACTCGATCCTGATGCTGCCTCGGGAGAGGCACTCAGGTCGGTTGCTGCGTACGATGTTATGGCCGCCTATTACGCACTGGAGAAAGATCACTTGAGCCCGCTGTCGACGGCAGATGGGATTGTAATACCTGCCATAGGAATGGAGCGGGCGCTTGCCGATCCACAGTACTCAAAATCGATTCCCGTCCTGTCGGGCTCTAATCGTGATGAGGTGACGTTGTGGATGGGTTTGAATCGTTATTTTGTCAACGGCGACCCGGTGCTTTTTGGCCTGTTGCCCCCTCGAATGACAATCAAAGAAGAATCTACTTACCGGTACTGGGTCGATTTGCGTTCCCGGGCTTGGAAGGCGAGGGGAGTTGATCAGGCACTGCTCAATCTGGGTGAGGCGGGATACGAGCAAATTTATACCTACCGCTTCGATTGGGATGAGCAAGCCGAGAGCTGGTTCATCTCCTTTCCAAACCTGTTGGGCGCAGCCCACGGTGCAGAAATAGCGTTTGTCATGGGCGCCCCCATGTTTGGTCCGATAGGGGATTATATGTACCCCGATACGGAGTCTGCTAGGGAGATGACCGACATTATGATGGCTGCTTGGGGTGCTTTTGCTCGAGAAGGGCAGCCCGGTGATGTTGCGGGTAAAGCTTGGCCGCCCTTTATGGCTAATGCCCCGCACACGATGGTTCTTGATGGTGTGGAAAATAGTCGGGTCGTCATGGAGAGCCCTACCTTGGGTCAGTTATTGCGAGAGATTGAAGCGCCTTCATCTCTAGACGCGACCGAGCGATGCCTACTAATGTGGGAAATGGTCACCAACATTGGGCAGCCCATGTATAGCGATTACGCTAGATGGAACGACGGTGAGTGCACCAATTTTGATGTACGCGGTAGTAAGGCTGCTATTAAAAATGCCCTTCTACAAAAGTACGGATCGACGTCGTTGCCTTGAGTCGCCCAGTTCATTTTTTGGAAGTGAACGATAGCGCGACTCATGTAGACTCATTTCGACTCGGCAAGTCCCGTGGGTTTAATAAGAACACTAGGACTGGGCGAGACGCTCAGAAAAGTAGGAATTAAAGCGCCATGATTGTTGCGATCACGGGAGCATCGGGGTCAGGTAAATCGACGTTGGCGCAGTCGCTGGTAGCATTTAGCCGCGGCTTGCCCGGTGGTCCTACGGCTTGCCTTTTAAGCCTTGACGCATACTATCGTGATCTTAGTCACTTATCCCTCCAAAAACGCGAAGCCGTTAACTTTGACCGAATAGATGCCATTGAGCTGTCTTTTTTTTGCGAACATTTGTTGCAGCTAAGATCAGGCGGGCAAATCGAGGTTCCCCGTTACGACTTTTCTAAACACACGCGAATCGCAGACCACACTGATGTGCTTGGTCCAGCGCAGTTAGTTGTCGTAGATGGTTTGCTTCTGGGGGCGTGGGCCGATCTGTCTTCGAACGTCGATCATACGGTTTTCGTCGATACACCGACGTCGGTTTGTTTCCAGCGACGATTGCAAAGAGATTGTGGTGAGCGGGGGCGCAGCGAGGCTTCGGTGCATGAGTTTTGGAACACGCGGGTGCTCCCCGAGTTTCAGCGTTGGGGTGAAGGCGCAAAGCAAAGGGCGGATCAGGTGGTCAGTGGAGAGGTCTCTACGGCCGTTGCCACGGCGGAAGTTTGGGGCGCACTGCCGTTTTAAAGGCGCTCTTTTTGTTTGCTGACCCATCGGAAGTGTCGTGTTAGTTCTGGATCTTCTTGCAGTTTTGCCAAGGTGTTGTAGGTCCTAGCTAGGGTTAGTTCGTCAAAACGCCGATGAATGCCCTTGTGGCATTGCACACAGACCATGATGCCAGTGCTGAGATCCCTCTTTTTGAAGTGGCGGCGAAAGTGCGTCCGACGGTGCACCTTCTTAGGAATTAGGTGATGGAAAGTGAGTCTCACCCTGCGCTGACAGCAAGCGCAGGGTGCAACTGAGCCACGCTGCCGTGGCCCGCTATCACTCTGCTGATGCGAGGGCTGCGTCAAGGCTGCCGCGCAATTTTTGGCTGTCTGGCCCTACGTTGCTTCCGAAATGTTCTACGACATTACCCTGGGTATCCACGACATACTTATTGAAGTTCCATGTGGGATACCCTTTCGCTTCTCCAAGCCCTCTGAATACCGGGTTAGCCCCTTTGCCGCGGACCTCGCTGGTCGCCATCATAGGAAAGCTGACGTCGTATTTTTCGTAGCACACAGCCGCTACGTCACCTTCATCGTTCTCTTCTTGAAAGAAATCGTCGCTGGAAAAGCCAATAACCACGAGCCCTTTATCCCCGTACTCGCGATGGAGAGCCTCAAGACCGTCAAATTGGGGTGTGTAGCCACAGTTGCTCGCAGTGTTGACGATGAGCATCGCCTTGCCAGCATAGGCGTCACAAAAGTTCACGGTTTCTTTGGAGCTAAGT
>JAQXAF010000060.1 GCA_029253085.1 Luminiphilus sp.
ACGTGCCGCAACAATTAATGCGGCAACGCTGTTGCGGATGGAAGATGAGCTCGGGCAAATAGCGCCGGATTATTATGCGGATCTAGTCGCCGTTCGACGCGATCCCTTCGCGGATATTAGCAGCCTTGAATCGCCCGATTTTGTGATGAAAGGTGGTGTTGTTGTTGTTTCAAAGCCGCTTAATTAATGATGCGGGTCTTTATGCGGGTCTTTATGCGGGTACGCTTGGGGTAACGGTTTGGCGGTAAAGGCATGCTGCAATGCCTTTAATCCTCTCGCTAGCTAGGGCAAAAAGGTAATCGCGTGGGGTAGTCTGTGGAGTAGTCGCGGGAGGTTTCACCGAGGCCTTGGTTTGGATCGTTAGACGCGGCGGTTGGTTCGCATCTAAGCTCTTTCTAGGCTCCGGTTATCACAAATGATAAGACCGATGCTAAAGAAGTCCACTAGGGGATCTACATCTAATCGGTCTCGCTGTTATCATGAGACGCTTGGGACGCCCTATAAAGCGTCCCATTGCTGTTACTCCAGCTCCTGCAACACTGGAAAACCGAAGCCGAGGTCACTTTGAGCCAGCGAATACAAAATTACCTTTGCGAACACACTTCCGTCATTGAGGCATTGTCGGCCGAGGTAGCGACAATTTCCGCAATGATTAAGCTGTGCACTCAGCGCTTGGGCGAGGGCAGCAAAATTATGATCTGCGGTAATGGCGGTTCAGCCGCTGATGCCCAGCATATTGCGGCGGAGCTTATTGGACGGTTTGTCGGTGATCGACGCGCCTTGCCTGCTGTGGCGTTAACCACTGATACTTCAGCCCTCACTGCAATTGCTAACGACTACGGTTACGACGCCGTATTTTCGCGCCAGGTTGAGGGGCTAGGTCGTGCTGGAGATGTGCTTCTAAGTATTTCCACATCGGGCAATTCTGAGAGTGTCAATGAGGCCAGCCGGGCAGCGACTTTGCTCGGCATGCATACTATGGCACTAACGGGAAAAGGCGGTGGTGCCTTGGAGGCATTAGTGGATCTTGCGCTGGTGGTGCCTTCAGAGGTGACTGCGCACATTCAGGAGTGTCATATCGTTATTGGCCATTTGTTGTGTGATGGTATCGAGCAAGGGTTGGAGTTGGTGTAACCCGGTGGTCGCTTTAAAAAATCACAAGGCTGTCTTTCTCGACCGCGATGGTGTGATAAACAGCGATCGAGGATATGTCTCGCAGTGGTCTGAGTTTGAGTTCTTACCCGGGGTCGTTACGGCCATGGCCCAGCTACAAGCGCTGGATTATCGACTGATTATCGTTACTAACCAATCGGGGATTGGCCGCGGTTTTTATACTGAGGGCGAATTTGCTGCGCTGAGCACGCAGTTGATCGATTTTTTGGCGGATCACGATGTTTCACTCACGGCGATTTATCATTGTCCACACCATCCGACAGAGGCTCTTGGTGGCTACAGGAAAGATTGTGATTGTCGCAAGCCGCGGCCAGGCATGATTCTTCGAGGCCTCGACGATTGGCAACTTGTGCCCGAAGTCTGTGCTTTAGTGGGAGATAAACTCTCAGATATTGAAGCTGGACGGGGGGCAGGCATCGGCCATCTGTTTCGGGTCGCTACAGCGGCTAAACAGGACGGGGTGACCTCGGTCAGTGGCCTGCCCGAGGTGGTACAGTATTTGACGGCGTGGAATGAAGCGCAGAGCTCTGAAAGTCATTGATCGAATGATGAGCACGAAAGGTCGCCATGGGAATTGGACGGCCTGCTCGGGTTACACTCCCGGTTTGTTGTCTAGCCAAGGTTTTTATTGCAATGTCTATTTGTCCTGAGTTTGATACGGCTTCAATTTTGGTTGTGGGCGATGTCATGCTCGATCGTTTTTGGAGTGGTGGTACCGATCGAGTGAGTCCAGAAGCTCCGGTTCCTGTCGTGCGGGTCAACGATAACTCCTGCCGAGCGGGTGGAGCCGGTAACGTTGCGGTCAATATTGCGGCACTTGGTGGACGGGCGACCTTGAGTGGACTGTGCGGTGAAGATGAAGCCGCAAATCTGTTACGCAACGTGATAGAGGCCGCGGGTGTGACTTGGGCGGTATGTCCATCCGCGCCTGAAACCATTGTGAAATTACGTGTCATGAGTCGGAATCAGCAGCTATTACGCATGGATTTTGAGTCTTCTATGGCGCCTTATGCCGATGATTTGTTTAGCGCATTTGTGAAAGCTCAGTTGGACGCTGTTGACACGATAATTTTCAGTGATTACGCCAAAGGGACCTTGGCCCAGGTTCAGGGATTAATTGCGCAGGCAAAATCCCAGGGCAAGAAAATTCTAATAGACCCAAAGGGTAAGGACCTCACCCGCTACCGCGGTGCGACGCTGCTAACACCCAATTTGGCCGAATTTGAAGCGGTTGTAGGGCACTGCAAAACTGAAACTGAAATGATTGATCGCGGCACAGCGTTGCTTGACGATTTAATGCTGGAAGCTCTGTTAATTACCCGCAGCGAGCGTGGTATGACCTTACTGCAGCGCGGACAGACACCCTTGCACTTGCCGGCAAAGGCGAGAGAAGTTTTCGATGTGACGGGTGCTGGTGATACCGTGATTGCGGTGCTGGCAGCCGCACTTTCTGCAGGGGAGAGTCTAGAAAATAGCACCCGGCTTGCCAACGTGGCGGCGGGCTTAGTGGTTGGTAAGCTCGGTACAGCAACGGTATCTCGTGATGAAATTATTGCTGGATTATCGGCAGATTCTCTGTCCCCATTTTTGTCCAAAGATCGTGTCGTCACAGAAACAGAGCTGGTGTCGAGGGTTGCTGCTGCCAAAGCCTCAGGCGAAAAAGTGATTATGACCAATGGCTGCTTCGACATTCTCCACCGGGGCCATATCGATTATTTATGTCGCGCTCGAGCCCTAGGGCATCGACTGATAGTCGCGGTAAATGATGACGCTTCTGTGGCGGCTTTGAAGGGGCCGACTCGCCCTGTAAATCCCTTGGACGCGCGGATGGAGCTACTTGCTGCGTTACGATGCGTCGATTGGGTGGTTTCGTTTTCGAGTGAGACTCCGGCAGACTTGATTGCAGCCATCGCTCCGGATGTTTTGGTGAAGGGGGGTGACTATCGGCCGAAGGAAATTGCGGGGGCCGATGCCGTTTTGGCGAACGGCGGGCAAGTAGAAGTACTGAGCTTCGTGGAAGGTTTCTCAACGACAGCGCTTATTGAGGCGTTGCAGCGTTAATAGCGAGTTGTTGGCCTCTGTTGACACGGGACTGCTAAGGCATTGCCCGGCGGGTTTCTAGGCAGACTGTTTGGAGCCTAAAATTTTTCCCAACCTGCACCTTAAGCAACTTCATTGCGCCATGATCTGTTGCCCCTAGTCCTTTAGTGTCTGGTTCACTAGGGGCTGATATAGGCTCGGGGCATGTCGTTAGCCGCATCGAGATAGCGATCGCGCAGTAGGGTTTGCCGACTCACCATGGTGTCGGGGATACCACCAAGAATAACGTGCTGCGCCTGTGTGGTGACCTCAAGGGGATCCCCGCTCCAAATAACCAAGTCTGCTCGAGAGCCGTGAGTAATACTGCGAGACTCCCCGCCAAAAACCGCTGCAGGTGTTGAGCTGATGGCCGCAAGCGCAGCGCTATGGGGTAGCCCGTTAGCCGCGGCATTACCGGCTAATTGGCGAACTTTTCGGGCATTGTGGGTCTCGCCACTACTAAAGATCACTTGAACATCGGCTTTATGCAAAATGGCGGCGTTATCGAGTCGGGCGCCTAAAGACTCAAAGTTCTCAGGTAAATTCTTGAGCGGATTCAGGATCACCGCCACATTGGCTGCCGCGAGTGACTCTGCCACCATCCACGCCTCGCTGCCGCCGTGAATAACCGCAGATAGCGCTTTCTCTTCGGCAAAAGCGAGCACCCGCATAATGTCAGCAGCTCGGTCGGCATGAAATAGAAATAACCCCTCGTCCTTCGCATTTTTTAATGTGGCCGCGCCCTGAGGAGTGATAAGGGTCAGCTCCTCATCTGTCATCGCCTCGTCGAAAGCCTGATTGAGTAACATCCAATGTGCCACCCTCGACCCCCCCACGGAGCCTGCAGATCGACCAGAGGTTTGAACATAAACCACGGGTTTACCCTCGAAACTTGAGTAACCGCCATCAAACCGAACCAGTCCACCCTGTCCAGTGAGTGTCTTATCGCCACCTCGAGCGGCTAATAGGGTGAAACCAAAACCCTCGACTCGCGTGATCGGTATGACACTTGAGTGGGGGTTGTAGACCATGCGAACGTCAAATTCGGGGTGCATCAGCTCGGTGTACAGCTCGCGGTAGCTACTGTCTACGGCTTCACTTACAGCTTCGACCTCGCTTATACCTGACACGGTTACCCCTGCGAACAACGCGGGTGTTACGGGTCGTCCGCCAGCGTTAATGACCCTGATCATTTTGTTAGTAGGAATTCTTGGTGCAATTTTTTCGACACGTCCGTTTTTAATCAGAATGTCCGTATTTTCAATGATTCCCGCATCGCTCTGGCTATATAGGTTTGCTCCGGTAATGAGCAAATCCTGAGCGAGGACGATCGGGCAAGCCAAGGTCAGTAGTAGAGTAAAAAGCTGGCGCTTCATGGTGCTGCCTCCAGAAGTTGTCCAAGCTCAAAGTCCGAAACCGGTTGCAACGTTTCGTCATCGCGGTCAAAAACCATGGCGCCATCGATAAAAACTTGCTGAGCTTTTGCGTAAACACTAAACGGATCTTGATTCCAGATCACAACATCAGCCATTTTGCCCGGGGCGAGGGTGCCGGTCTGATCCGCGATCCCGAGAGACTTGGCGGCGTTCGAGGTAATCCAGCGGATGGCTCGTTCCGGTGGAATATCTAAGCCAGCAGCTTGCCCTTTGCCCATGGCTTTGGCGGCCTCCTGATTTAGCCGTTGTATGCCTTCTTCTGAATCTGAGTGGACGATAGCGCAGCCATTGTCGGGCCGATCAACCATCGCGATATTTTCTTGGATGCCATCGTAAGCCTCCATCTTAAACCCCCACCAGTCGGCCCAAAGCGCACCGCAAACGCCATGCTCAGCCAATTCATCGGCTATTTTGTAGGCTTCCACGCCATGGTGAAAGGTACCCAGCTGGTAGCCAAATTCATCAGCCATATCGAGAATCGTCATCATCTCGTCGGCTCGGTAGCAGTGCATATGAACAAGGATCTCACCTTTTAAAACGCCCGCAAGCGTCTCGAGTTCAAGGTCGCGCTTGGGGGGTTTAATAAGCGCTGCAGCAAGGGCGCTGTTGCTATCGCTCTCGAGGCCTGCAGATTGCTTTGCCATCTTTTGCTCATACTGTTCCCAATCTTGAATATAACGTTGCGCGCGGATCCAAGAGGCACGATAGGCTGCGACATTGCCCATACGGGTGGAGGGTGCCTGCTTCCTGCCGCCATAAACGCGCTTGGGATTTTCACCGCAGGCCATTTTTAATCCATAAGGTGCTCCCGGAAACTTCATGGCCTGATAGGTCTTTTGAGGAACGTTTTTTAACGTCACGCTGCGCCCACCAAATAAATTAGCAGAGCCCGGTAAAATTTGTAGTGAGGTAATGCCTCCAGCAACGGCCCTAGAAAAACCCGGGTCCTGTGGCCACACGCTGTGCTCTGCCCACACCTCGGCTGTAACCGGGGAGGTGGCCTCGTTGCCATCTGAATGGGCAGAAACCCCTGGGCTCGGGTAGACACCAAGATGTGAATGCACATCAATAATACCGGGTGTTAGCCATTTTCCAGCAGCATTGATTGTTCTCACGCCTTCGAGAGGCACTGTACCTTCGCCAACCCAAACAATTTTGCCGTCTGCGATATACATATCGGCATCATCAAGGCGTCGACCATCTCCGGTTAATATTGTCGCTTCGGTAATTAGCGTTGGCGACGAGGGCAGGGGTTCATAGGTCGAAGGGAAGGGGTTGGCAGAGACCGTTGTGGTAAAGATCGACAGCAGAGCTGCAAGACTTGAGCGCATGATTTTTCCCGGAAAAGATACGTTTTGAGGCACGACTCTAAACCTTTGCGCTCCGTCTGCCAATCAACTGTAGCCAACGCTGGGTTAGACTACTGTGGCTGCTGGAAACTCTCCGGTTCTGCGATTGGGGGGGGTTATGCTGCTCCGCTAATGGGGGGGCCACGTTGAAAAATGTGCGAACGGCGGCTGCCTGAGCCATGGTGTCCTCATACCCCAATTGCATGAGCCGCTGGCAATAGCCCGGTTCGAACAAAATATAGGACAAGGCACCTCCTGATCCTGTGGTCTTGATCGATCCAGTTTTCTGGAGAAACCAGCGCATAGATCGAGGCAGTTCGCTGATATATTCCCGCGCCAATTCGCTGAGGGAGCGAGAGGGTGAGATCACTAGCGTATCAATCACCCGCATAGATTCCAGTCCTGCTTTTTGCAGTTGCTTTGAGTTGAGCGGCTCGACAAGCGCATTGATTCTTTGCAGCGACTCAAGATCGGTTTGTATCGAATCCAAAAAGACGGCATTGAGCATCTGCCCCAGTACTTGAGGAATCGTTGGCGCAACTTCGGGGTGTGGGTCTTTTTCAAAATCATCACCGCTCTCACTGACACCAATAATAAAAAGCCGTTCGGCTCCGAGTCGAATAGCCGGGCTCAGCGGTCGAGATTGCCGCAGGGCGCCGTCACCAAAAAAATGCTCATCGAGTCGCACAGCGGGAAACAGTGTCGGTAGGGCTGAAGATGCCATCAGGTGATCAATACTAAGCTTGCAGGGAACACTGCGGCGGTGAGCTCTAGCCCAAGGAGTTATGTGATCTTGGGCCTGATAAAACGTGGTGGAGTGCCCATTGGTATAGTTCATAGCTGTGATCCCAAGGCCCTCCAGCTCGCCCTTCGCCAGTGCCTTGTCAACCCGCTCAAATTCGACAATGTCTTTAAGCAGCTGCCGCAGGGGACTGTTGTCGAGTAATGCTAGAGGGCGTTTACTGGCGTGGGTACTGCGTAATAAAGCCCAGAGCATACGCATGGCGTTGCCAACCACACCACGGGCGTCGGTCCGATATACCGCATCGCTGTCTAAGGAGGCCCATACAGCCGCTAGAGCCCTTGTTCTGCTCCGAAAAGATCCAGACCTGCCTGCGAGTCCTAACGCGTTTATCGCCCCCGCAGAGGTCCCCGTGATGATGGGAAAGGGCTGCTGGATATCCGGTGGCAGTAACGCGGCGACCCCGCGCAGAACGCCGACCTGATAGGCGGCACGGGCACCACCACCTGCTAGGATAAGACCTGTTTTAACAGCCATGAATCTACTCGCCGAAATGCATAACAGCAGTTAACCTCTGATAACCCGAACTATACGAGACTTAGCCATGCGACGCTTCATTGATCTTTCGATATATCTCGAGAACGACGTCATCAGCGATCCCCCGATGATGCAGCCTAAAATCGAGTACGTAAGGCACGATGCGGGTGCTGAACAGGTGAAGTTATTTTTTGACGGCCTAGAAAGTCATGAATTACCTGATTCCGAGGGGTGGGCCGTCGAATTTGTTCAACTTTGCACCCACAACGGGACACATTTAGACGCGCCTTATCATTATCACAGCACAATGAATGGCCAGGATGGGAACCCCGAACGTGCCATTACGATCGATGAGGTACCACTGGAGTGGTGCTTTCAGGCGGGTGTAAAGCTGGACTTTCGTGACAAAGCCGATGGTTATGTCGTGACTGCTGCAGACGTGGAGGCTGAGCTCGCACGAATCAACCATACCCTGAAGCCCCTGGAGATCGTGTTGATTAATACGGCTGCTGGCAAGGCCTATGGGCAGCCCGACTACGTGAACAAGGGCTGTGGCATGGGTTACGAAGCGACGATGTATTTACTGGACCGTGGTATTCGAGTTACCGGCACAGATGCCTGGAGCTGGGATGCCCCCTTTAGCTACACGGCCCAGCGTTATGCTGACAATAAAGACGCAAGTATTATTTGGGAGGGACACAAAGCTGGCCGCGATGTGGGCTACTGCCACCTCGAGAAGCTTCATAACTTAGAGGCCCTACCAGCTCGGGGGTTTACCGTCAGCTGCTTTCCTCACAAGGTGCGAGGCGGGTCAGCGGGCTGGACCCGCGCCGTGGGCATTGTTGACGATGAAAACGCGCAGGATGATTAAGCCGCGTCGATATTTTTTAATGTCGCATAAGCCTCGAGCGCGCCTTCCCTAGCCGTGCGATGGTCAACGATAGGGTTGGGATAGGTAGTGCCCAGCTCTACGCCTGCAGCCTTCAGGGTCAGTTCGGGTGCCTCCCAAGGTTTGTAAAGGTATTTGTCAGGCAGCTCGGCTAGTTCGGGGACCCAGCGGCGGGTGTACATACCCGCTTTGTCGAATTTTTCCCCTTGAGCAATAGGATTGAAAATGCGGAAGTAAGGTGACGCGTCGGCACCCGAGCCACCGACCCATTGCCAACCACAGGCGTTACTCGCAAGGTCGGCATCGAGCAGACAATCCCAGAACCATTGCTCACCCACGCGCCAATGCATGAGTAAGTGTTTCGTTAAAAATGATGCCACCACCATGCGCACACGGTTATGCATGAAACCGGTTGTCCAGAGCTCACGCATACCCGCGTCTACAATAGGGTAGCCGGTGTTGCCACGTTGCCAGGCCGTTAGATTGCTTTGATGGCTTTGCCAGGGGAAATATTCAAACTTTGGATTCCATGCCTTGTCTGGCATTGCAGGGAATTGCGCCACCAAATGGTTACAGAATTCACGCCAGCCAATTTCTGAGAGAAATTTGTCGATTGGGCCCGCTTCCTCTGGATTGCTTTGCTTTGTATTTTGCGCGGTCCACCAAATTTGACGTGGAGAAATTTCGCCAAACTTTAGAAAGGGGGATAAGCGCGACGTATTGGGCTGCGCTGGAAAGTCTCGACCTTCGCCGTAACTGTCTACCCGGCTGTCTAAAAAAGTGTGTAAGGCATTGCTTGCGCCGGCTTCTCCCGGGCTCCAGAGGGCTTCCCATCCCTGAGCCCAGTTGGGTGTCTGGGGGCACAGTTGCCAATCGTTCAATGGATCGGATTGAGGCCACTTATTGGGGCTGGTGAGCGCAGGAACTGGTTGGGGCTGCGCTGGCGCAGGCTGTTTCAGTGCGGCCCGCCAAAACGGCGTAAAAACCTTAAAGGGTGTACCACCACCGGTTCTAATGTTTTCAGGCTCAAACAGCAGAGTTCCGGGGTAGCGCTTAAACGCTCCACCCGCTAACTCCGTTATTTCTTTGACCTTTTGTTCAGTGTCGGCTGCCCATGGCTGGTATTGGCGACTGGCAAAAACATTCTTCGCCCCGGTTTCTTCGAGAAGTTGGGCTAGGACTTGCACGGTTTCCCCACGACGCAATACGAGCCGACTGCCAAGCTCTGTCAGGTCTGCGGCTAATGATTGGAGGCTGTGGTGCAGCCACCATTGACTGGCGCCTCCCAGTTTCCAATCACCGCCTAGGGCTTCGTCCCAGATAAAGACGGGGATTACCTGTCCGGCTTTGGCCGCGGCAATTAAACCGGGTAGGTCGGTAAGACGCAGGTCGTGTCTAAACCAGTACAGTGAAGCATTAGCCATGATGAGTTCCTTGGAGGGATCGGTGTTGCATGAGGGGTGCTAGGGATGCGGTGACTTCGCGAAACAAGGTCAGGGCGCGCGCATTTATTTTCAGGCTGGCTATGTCATCAGCGCGGGTTGCACCTTCGTTGAGTATGACGAGAGGCTTGCCTTGTTCGAGGGCTTGTCGGCAAAAACGAAACCCTGAAAAAACTTGCAGGGAGCTGCCGATCACCAACAGGCCATCTGCCGCGGTAAGGGCTTCCTGGCAGCGAATGACGCGCTCCTTAGGAACCGTGCCACCAAAAAACACCACATCGGGCTTGAGCACGCCACCACAAGCCTCGCAATCCCAAATTTTGACATTACTCACTTGTTGCGCAGACAAATCAGCATCGCCATCGGGACGGGCCATTGCCTCAAAATCCCGGTGTCGCGGGTTGAGTTTCTCGAGTTCGTGCTGAACCCTATCGCGCTCGTAGCCCGCCCCGCAGTCTAAACACCTTACGCGGTCCAGGCGACCGTGCAGATCGACAACGTGCTCGCTTCCAGCCGCTTGATGTAATCGATCAACATTTTGAGTGACAATTAAGGTGGTTCGGCCTGATCGTTCAAAATCTGCGAGTGCACTGTGGTTGGCATTACAGCGCGCGTCCCGAACGTTGGGCCAACCAATCATTGAGCGTCCCCAATAGCGTTGTCGAGATTCGCGCTGCTGTATGAACTCCTGATGTTGTATGGGTCGATTACGGAGCCAGGTGCCGCTGTTATCGCGGTAGGTGGGTATGCCTGAGTCGGCACTGATACCTGCGCCGGTTAGTACTAACCAGCGGGGATGCTGGGAAAAAAAATCAGTGAGTTGTGACGTTATTTTATTCATGACACGTATACGTCGTTAAAGCTACGCCGGTTGTGTGTGGTGAGTACCAGCCGTTAACGGGAAACTCTGGAGAGAAGGCTATGCACATACTGGTGACAGGGGGTACTGGATTCATAGGTTCGGCACTGGTGCCCGAGTTTTTGAAGCGCGGATTTTCGGTGACGGTGCTGACGCGTCACGCGCAGCCCGTGCGGGCCGGTGTGTCGTATGTGCAGTCATTAGACGGGGTGCAATCTCCAGTCGATGTCGTTGTTAATCTCGCAGGTGCTTCTTTGGCTGGGCGCCGTTGGAGTGACAGTTACAAGGCTGAAATGGTGGCCAGCCGCGCCGGCTTCACCGAGGGGCTGGTGAAATGGATGCGTGCTCAGCCGATCCCACCGGGTTTGTTGATATCGGGAAGCGCAGTGGGCTTTTACGGGTGTAGTCGTGATCAGTTTTTTGATGAGACATCGCCTGCGGGATCTGGCTTCTCTGCCGAACTCTGCCAGGCATGGGAGAGTGCTGCGAGTGTCGTCGAGGACAACGCTACTCGTGTAGCTTACCTGCGTCTGGGGGTTGTGTTTGATCGCAACGGAGGCGCACTCACTGAAATGATGCGTTCTTTCAAATTGGGTATTGGTACCTGGATGGGTGACGGCGACCAGTGGCTCAGTTGGGTGCATCGCAACGATGTTGTGCGCGCCATTCTGTTTCTTTGTGCCGAAGCAGATGCCGAGGGTGCCTATAACCTTGTAGCCCCCAGACCGGTCACCCACCGGGAATTTTGTCGCGTGTTGAGTGCGAGAAGACCGACCGTTCTGAGTTTGGGCCTTCCTGCGCCTGTTATGCGCTTGGCTTTGGGGGAAATGGCTGATGAGCTGTTGCTGCAAGGGCAGCGGGTCACCCCCAACAGGCTGTTGGATGCCGGCTTTGATTTCCGATTTACGAGTCTTGATAGTGCTCTGATAGATATTTTGGCAAGAAGTAAAAGCTAAAACGCCCTCATAGAGGGCGCTGGCAGGGCGGGGCCCCTTCGCTTTCAGTAATTGCTGGCTTCACTGTAATCCGCAAAAGCCGCTTTGACAGAGTCTTGAGCCTTGAGTTTCCGCAAGGCAGAGCGCTCGAGCTGTCGAACCCATTCACGGCTGACCCCCATGCTGTCTGCAACTTCGGCACGACTCAACGGCGGACCATCGTGCAGCCCCCAGCGAGCCACTACGACACGCTGTTCAGATGGCTCTAGGGAATCTACGGCCCCGCCCAAAAACTTATTCAGAGATGCCTGCTCCGCCGAATCCTCAGTGCCGCCATAAGGGTCGCCAGAAAGTGTGTCGAGAAGGGTGCCCTCGTCGTCATCAAATCGAGGCGCGTCGAGCGAAACGCCTAAGTTACGCATCTGAAGCAGTTGACGCGTCTTCTCAACATCCATCCCTAATTTGGCCGCCAGAGTTTCTTCATCGGGCTCGACCCCGGTGCGCAGCTGTTCGATGGCTTTCTCTTTATACAGCCTCCCCATTTGCTCCTGGACGTGTGTGGGCAGACGAATGAGCGTACCTACGTCACCCACGTACCGACGCACTGCTTGAGTTATCCAGTTGAAGCAGTAGGTGCTGAACCTGAAGCCCTTTTCAAATTCAAATTTTTCCGCCGCGCGGATTAGTCCCAGTGTGCCTTCTTGGACTAAATCCATGTAAGACACCCCTCGGCCCTTGTACCGCCCTGCGATCGAGTACACCAAGCGAAGGTTGTGCATTACCAGCTTGTCCCGAGCTTCGGTGTAGATGCGTAGTTCTCGACGCAAAGCTTTCATTGTCTCGCGCTCGAGGACGTGCCCACTAATCGGGGGCTGCCACTGGCGCTCCCAATTCGCGATGGCGTCGGCCACACTGTCTGGAAACTGTCCTCCGGCTCTGCGAAGCATGGCGACCGACATACCCACAGTAAGACTCGCTGGAAAGTTAAGGCGTGAGAGGTGGGGCAGTCGGGCCTGTGTCGTTTTCAGTGTGCGCAATTTTCGCGCTGCTACGGTCGCTAGCTCATGAGATTTACCATCGATGAAATAATCGGTGAGCTCTCGTCGCAACACAAAGTGCTGCTCCCGATTGGAAAATCGACCGATCTCCGGTGGGTTTGCCCCGCACTGCTGCAGAAATACCGCCGTGTACTGAGTCAGTTCAGGCACCTCGGCGAATAGCTCTTGCAGCGTCCACACGGCTCGCCATTTCAGCCCGTCAATCTCACGTTCCTGATCAGCTGTCAGCAGAGCATAGCGCCTTGCCTCAGCAAACATTAATTCGAGATCGCGATCGTCGGCTTGGTCTGTTCCTTTCATGTGCTTACTCCCCCGTTGATGCAAACTATACGGGCACTAAGTCGTAGAAAGATCCCCCCAAAACGTAGTTTGTCTATGCTGGTTATGGACAAAACATATACAAAGATGCCGCCTCAGACGTTTTTGTCCAGAAAAAGCAGATCTATTGGTGGGTTGACAGCGTAACCTTGGACAAAACCAGACAAAGATTATCGGAGTGTTGTGCAATGAATGCCCCCGCGACTGCAGTAACTCAGTTAGAACCTAGACCCCTATACGGTATTGGGACCGTGGCCAGGCTCACCGGTTTGAAACCCGACACGCTGAGGGTTTGGGAGCGGCGCTATGGGTTGGGAGCGAGTTATAAATCTGCATCGGGACGACGGCAATACACCCAGGCCGATCTCGAACATCTTCAGCTGATCGCGGCGCTGGTCAATGACGGCGCCAGAATCGGTGAAGTGGCGTCGTCCGAAAGAAAGACCTTAGAGCTGCTGATCAAAGGGCGGGGCAAACACCTCGAGCGCGCGGTTCCTGCGGTCAAACCCAGAGTCGTCTTTGTCGGGGCGGAATTGTGTAGCTGGCTAGACGGCCACCAGGGTTGCATATCGGGCGTCAGCGCACTGTTGGCGCGCCAGCCGCTTGCCGAGATCGCTGAAACTTTGGAGGTAGGTGGCGAAGACATTGCGCTGCTGGTGCTGGACTGTCCTGCGGTGTCATTAGCCCAAATCCAGCTAGTGCAACAACTTAAAACGAGATTAGGGTCGCCTAACGTTATCGTGACTTATCGCATGGCCAATGACCGTTGGATCTCTGAGCTCAATCGCCACGGAGCGGAAGCTATTGCCTTCCCCATGGAGCCTGCACGTCTCGCCTACGAGATGGGACGAATTGCTGTTGAAACCGATACGCGCCAGGGCGAATTTGATCTCGGTGATTTGGTAAAGCCAAAGGCTCGCATGTATTCAGACAGTGAGCTAGCGGCAGCGGCGCAGCTGAAGCGGCTAGTCAATTGTGAATGCCCAAATCATATCGTTGAGTTGATCACCATGCTCAACCATTTCGAGCAGTACACGACAGAGTGTGCGGTCGATAATTGGACAGATGCGGCGGTTCACTCGAGTATGTATGCCTACACAAATCAGGCGCGCTTTCTAATGGAGAAGGCACTCAAAAACGTTTTGGACGAGCGCGGGATGGAATATCACTCGTTATTGCGCGAACTGTCGAATTGAGGGTGAGAATCGACTCAGACAACAAAGCGGCACAATAGCACCTGTCTGATCATATGTAGTCTTAGGATGGCAGTGATCAGATGATTGGACGTGGCGTAATCTACAGGCATGCCCGACCAATGCACCTAGGACCAGGCGTCGTTTCATTGGCCACTCAGGTAGCGAGGCACCTTGAGCGCCTTAGACCACGAGCTGAGTTAAAACATCGTTTGCGTTGGACCGAGATAAGACGTCTAGGCTTTCAGCGGCGGGTACGGCGGTGGACCGCATAGAGCCTAAGGTACCCTGCTGATGTTGTATCCTACCGCTTTCTAATCCAGCCAGGCAGCGTGAAAATATGCAGTACATAGCGATGATCATCAGCGCAGTCATGTTCGCCTTCAGCGCATGGATGTATAGCCAAACAGGAGATTGGGTCGCACTGGTTTTTATGGTTGGCAGCGGCGCTTATGGCCTTTTATTTGCGAGTGGTAAAGTTAGAACGGGATTCGGTCGTAATTCTTCAGACGAGTGAACGATAAAAGATAATCGCAATAATTACGGGGCAGACAAAGCGTACGTAGACCGGCCAAATGCGCCAAAAAACGCCTTCCGCTACGTGAGGGTCGTTTTTCTGAAGCTCCGCTAGCAGGGTGTTTCGCTGCCACACCCACCCCACAAAAACACAGAGCAAAAGCCCCAGTAAAGGCTGTCCGTAGCGGGTACTCAACGCAATCACCGCACCAAATAGATTTTCGAAGTCTAGAATAATTAGGCTGCTCAGACCCGCGATTAGTCCTCCTGCCACTATGGCGGCTCGCTTGCGGGACCATTCGAAGCGCTCCACGATGAAGGCGACTGGAACCTCTAAAATAGAAATCGATGAGGTGAGCGCGGCGATGGTCATCAGGAAGAAAAACGCCGTTGCAAGGGCAATGCCGACCGTGCCCATGGTCGCAAATAACTCGGGTAATACGGTCAGAATGAGAGTGTCCTCAGACAGCAGGGCACCGCTGGCACTGAAAATTTCTACCCCTCGCTCTGCGGCAACGTACATGACGGGTAAAATTAAGAAACCCGCGAGCACCGCAATACCGACATCGATGAGCGCAACCTGTGCACCAATAGATGGCAGATGTTCTTTATCAGAGATATAGGACCCATACACGAGCATGGTTCCCACGCCCAGAGACAAAGAGAAAAAGGCTGAGCCTAGGGCCGACAAAATAAGTTGCGAGGAGAAAATTTTGCTGAAGTCGGGGATCAAATACACCCGCAGTCCCGTCATGGCACCTTCTAGAGTAAGGACGTAGGCGGCGAGGGCGATCAAAGTCACAATGAGTGTGGGCATAAGGCGCGATGACCAGCGTTCAATTCCTTCTTTAACACCTCCCATAATGATGGCGATGGTCATGAGCATAAATACGCCCATCAAAATAAGGTTCCTGGGAATCGTGAAGCCCGTTAACCAAGCAGCCGCATCGCTCGCACCGATAACCCCCAGTGGGTAGGAGATGGTATACCCCAGCATCCAGCCTGCGACGATGCCATAAAAACTCAAAATCATGCTGGCCACTACAATGCCCAGCAAGCCAGTACTCGTGCCAATAACCTTCGTGACGGGACCCCGCGCAATACCCGACAGCGCGGCAACAGAATTGCCATGGGTATAGCGTCCTAAAATGAGTTCCGCCATCAGCACGGGATAAGCCAGTGCAAAGGCAAGTATGAGGTAGACCAATAGAAAGGCGGCGCCGCCGTTACTGGCGGCTTGGGTAGGAAAGCCCCAGATATTGCCTAAGCCGACTGCGGAGCCTGCTGCGGCAAATATAAACCCCAGACGGGAACCAAACTGACCACGATTTGCCGTCACGTATTGCCTCTCAGAACGTTATTTTTATATAAAGCGCGACTTTACCACTACGTAAGACGCATTGTAGATCCCCCAAGCGCGGATACCATGTTATCCTCGCGCCTCTTCGCTGCCCGGGTGGTGAAATTGGTAGACACAGGGGACTTAAAATCCCCCGATCATTGCGATCGTGCCGGTTCAAGTCCGGCTCCGGGCACCAAGAATGCTTACGGACCTTTTATGGTTTTGGGTAAGCCTCTGATTTAATAAAACGTCCCTTTCAAGGTCTTTCATGGCGCTGCACCCTATTGCGCGGAAAGTTACAGAAAACTACCGAAGGCTGCTTGTGATGTGGAAATGTGGCTGGTCTGTGGGATACTTCACAGGCGCTATGGCCCTCCTTGCAGCCAGTCCTGCCGCCTCGCCCCCAGCCTTATGAGAAACTTTACGAGCGACGCCAGCTCATATCTTGTGGCCCTTTGGGAAGGTCTCGAATGCCCAGTAAATTCTTGATGGCCGACTTATCTTGGGAGTCACACTCTCCCAACATCTGGACATGGTTACCCAGCAAACCGGGGATAAAGAGTTGGTATGAATTCATACCACCAAGAACAGCATCTCCAGCCGCCGGGTCATAGCCGGCTTTTTTCATACCCGCAAGCCGACGGTCGTTTTTATCTGTCCAATACTTAGGGTTTTTGGC
>JAQXAF010000072.1 GCA_029253085.1 Luminiphilus sp.
AAAAGGCCCGACGACATCATGATGATAACCGCCAGCCAGTCCATCCATTGAGGCTCGCCGCTTCGATTTCTAGCAAAACGCCAACCCGAAAATGCGAGATAAAAAGAAAACAGCGCCACGAGAAAAAGAAAGGTATTCGACGTCAGCACGGCCATGGCCACAGCCGTCAAAAAAATTACGACCATCGAGTAAAAGAAGGAGCGCCCAGCCCACCTATGAGGTTGACCGCCTTTCTTGACCACCAGCGCGGCGCCCGCCGAAACCAGGGCAAGAGATCCCGCAAAAATATGCAAAGCTAGCAAGCCACTCATCGTTTACTCCCCTCAAACGCTTTCAATTGTTGAATTTACCCTACCTCCCCGGCCAGAAGATAACACCGGCGCGCAGGGCTCTCTCATGGGTTTTTTGCCTTAATTTAACCACCAAATTACAGCAGCTCTGGTTACAGCAGCTCTGGCTTGGCCATAATATCGAGTTGAGGCCTGCGCACACCCTGAACCGTCATCGGCACTTCGTTGATGACCTGAGTGCTTTGTAAAACAGGGTTAAAGGCGGGCCATAGAGGTACTTGATCGCCATTAGGATCCCCTGAACGTGCAAAGTTGACCCAATAGCGCATCATATTTTTCGAGACCTTGCGGTCAACCTCATTCCAGTCAAAACCAACTTTATCAGTATTACCGAACACCAAGGCTAGATCGCCCGAATGGTAAGCACCCCCGCTACGAGGTCCGCCCGGCAAACTTAATTCGGGCGGCTCAGACATATACAAATGAAATGCAGGGGGAACATGATCCATAAAGTAGAAAAACGTCGGCTGACCAATAGCTTGCTGATATTCCGCCCAACGACGCATACCAAAGGCCATAAAATAATCGGTAACAACAGCATGGTGTATCTCCCCCGGAGTCAAACCAGGCTGAGAATAAAGCTGTTTCAACGCTTGCCCGTTATCACCCCACAACATAGTTAGAAAGCTATCTAAGCCCTCCTCAGTCAGGGCTGTATCAACGGGGAACAACTCCACTCCTTCATCAGCAAGAAAACCCAAAAGAAGAGGTACTTTCGCCTGCCGCCCAGCCCTAAACGTAGCATTCGGCAGCTCGGGTAATACCCAACCATCGACGGTAATGCGACTTGCGTCTGCCCACTGGGTCGACTCTGATGCTGCTAGTACGGTCTCGGCCCCTTGTTGCCGTAGAGCTACCAGAGTCGTTGCATCTAAGGCATCAACTAATTTCCTACCGCGTTCGTAACCATTAGCATCTTGTTCCGGGATGGTATTAACGCACGCCGCAGACTGACCGATTGCTTTACTAAACAGCCCCTCAGCTAAGGGTGATGCCATAAGCGCACAAACGCTTTGTGAACCCGCTGATTGGCCAAAAATAGTGACGTTACTAGGATCGCCACCAAATGCTGCAACATTATTTTGTACCCACCTCAGAGCTGCGATCTTGTCCAAAAGTCCATAGTTTCCCGCACTGCCATACAGTGATTCACCGGCTAATAGCGGGTGCGCGAGGAAACCAAAAGGACCCAAGCGATAATTGATGGTAACTAACACGACACCTTGTCCAGCCAACTCGGACCCATCGAAAATCGGAGAATGCCCCTGCCCACTGGTATGAGCTCCACCATGAAACCACACCATAACTGGCTGTTGCCTTTTGGTATCTGACGTCCAAACATTGAGGTAGAGGCAATCCTCAGATACCGGAAAGGCTTCTCTGCGCCAAACAAAATTCGACGTGTGTTGTGGCTGGTAGCAACTATCAGAAAATGTATCGGCTTTACGGGCACCCTGCCAGGAAGCTGGGGCAACGGGTGGCTGCCAGCGCAATTCTCCCACCGGGGGCTGTGCATAGGGCAGGCCTCGAAAAACAGTGACCGAGGCCCCCGATGTGGGCGTGTAAGGCGACTGCACACCTTCCACGGCACCCTGGGAAACAATCACGGTTTGTGCCGACGACAACATCGGCGCGGGCTCTATTTCGTACCCGCAACCCATGAGCAACAGAAGGTAAAATATTACGGAGGTTCTAAGCATGCTCTACACCCTGCTGGTCGCGTTTATCTCTCGCAGTCTTTCTCGCTCATACTAGTGGTGCCCTGCAATTACGTAAATACACAGGCGTCACTTAAACCAACCTACTGATTACGTAAGTAGCACAGCAAGAGGGTCCAGCCCAATTCGTGAGAACACATTTCGACCACAGCGGTTATCCAAAGCACGCTCGCCAGCGCGCCTCGAGCTCAATAGCGCCCAGTTGATTTAACGTAGTCACATTTTGATCGCAAATCAGCACCGCATCTGCAGACGTCTCAACGGCACGATCAACGCTTGACTCACGCAGTATATGCAACATGGGATATGGCGAGCGATTGGTGTAATTTTCAGCGTCATCGACAGCAGTCCCGGCAAATTGATACCGCGGATGAAAACCCACCATTTGGTAGATGCCCACCCAATTCATCAACTCAAGCAATCTCTGGATGACATCTTGAAAATCGTTAAAGTCTCTAAAATTTGGGAGTGCCGATGGCAGTATCAAGAAGCTGGTTTCAATATTTAGATTGTCATCCAAAGTCACGACTGCATCACGCAGCGCGTGGAGAATACCTTCCTGATCGCTGCCCTCATAAACTCGAAAATCGATCGCGTTCCGAGTAACTTCTCGCTTTGCGAAGGGGCATAAATTTAGGTCAACAACAAATGACTGAATCCAGTGTTGCGTAATGTCAATCGGTGCTTTTATCGTCTCATCTCCCATTAATATCAGTGCTATGGTGATCCCCTAGTCAGCAAACATCCTGTTTTGTGCTGGGGAATACAATAACAGGGGTTTCAACTGGCGCACTAGATTATCAACGAGAGAAGTGTAGAGCCTCATCATGGTTTGGATATGTCCTATTTGTCAGCTTGGTCTCGAGAAAAACCAGCACAGCTGGTCTTGCGACAATCAGCACAGCTTTGACCAAGCTAAAGAAGGCTATGTCAATCTACTGCCAGCTCACCAAAAGCGCAGTAAAAATCCGGGAGACAATCTTGAGATGGTACTGGGGCGTAGGGCGATTCATGAAGCACAGCTGTATCAGCCGTTGGCTGAGGCCTTAGCGAATGTCGTCGCAGGTTGTAAGCACATAAGCACCTTGCTCGATATTGGAAGTGGCGAGGGTTATTACGGTGGCTTCATCGCCCGGTCAGCTCCAGGAATTGCTATTTACGGAATTGATATCGCAAAGTCTGCGGTGAAATTGGCGGCCAAAACATACCCCGACCAGAAGTTTGCCGTGGCGGGTGCCCGCCATCTGCCAGTGGCAACCTCAAGTGTTGACCTAGCCATGTGCATCTTCTCGCCCTCAACAGATAACGAGGTGGCTCGTGTGCTAACACAAGGCGGTCATTATCTTGAGGTCGGGCCGGCACCTCGCCACCTGTGGCAACTCAAGACAGCGCTTTACGATCAACCCCGTGAGCACAGTGAGTTAAGACGCTCATTAGAGGGCAGCGCGCTCACGCAAGACGGTGAGGTGTGTTACGACAAGCGGTTGAATAACACACAGCTTCAGGCCTTAGTGGCCGCGACCCCACTCGCGTTCCGCGGGCACCGTGAAAAAAAAGCCAAGCTTCGAGAGCAAGCAGCTTTAACGGTAACAATGGCATTTTCTTGGCGCTTGTTTACCCTCGGTGAATAGCTCGCCGGTAATCCGGGCTAAGCATAGCGGGCGGCTTTGAGTTTGGGGGTTGGGGTTTGGGGCTAAATCGCATACCTTTCTATGACTGGCCTAATTCGTTAAATCAGATCTATTGCTAGCCTTCGCGACGCCTATTTCTCTCTGGAAAAAATGTAGCTCTGGGAACAAGAAATTAAGTCAAATTCAGCGCAGCCAACCGACCGAAAAAGGCGTGCCAACTATTAACGCTGCGCTTTCATTCGGCGGACTTTAATCGCGCGCCCCTTAACTTTACCGTCGGCAAGATAATTCATCGCTTGACGCAGCGCCGACCGTTCGATTGCCACATAACTACCATTATCCAAGATTTTTATCTTACCAATCTGCCCCCCGGACAACCCTGCATCCCCGGTCAAAGCACCCAAGATGTCTCCCGGACGTATTTTTTGTTTTCTTCCCGCGTCGAGTTGTAAGGTCACCATGGCGCCTTGCAGTTGATAATTAGGATCTCGATCTAGCGATGCTAAAACATCGCAAACGCAATGGGTTTTTAGGTAGTCCTCAATAACGCGCATCCGCGGGGCTTCAGGAGGCGTCACAATACTAAAAGCCTTTCCTGATTCACCCGCTCGACCGGTGCGCCCAATCCGATGCACATAGGTATCTGCGTCTCTAGGCAACTCAAAATTAACCACCATTTCTAACGAAGGTATATCAAGACCTCTGGCCGCCACATCGCTAGCCACCAACACGGGGCAGGAATTGTTGGCGAACTGCAGCAACACCTGGTCGCGTTCTCGCTGCTCAAGGTCACCGTGAATAGCCGCGGCCTCTATGTCGTGTTCACGAAGGAAACGCGCCACCTCTGCGCATTGCTTTTTTGTATTACAAAAAACCATTGCGTTAGCCGGACGGTAGTGCTCAAAAAGCGCCAGCAATGCCACATTGCGCTCATGCTTTTGAACCTCAAAGAAAACTTGCTCCAACACAACTTCGTCATGAACAACTTCGGCATCGACGGTAATCTGAATCGGATTTTTTTGTATCGATCGACTTATCTTTTTTATGTCATCAGGAAACGTCGCAGACAGCAAAAGCGTTTGTCGGTCGGCGGGCAATTTCGCCGTAATTTCTGCCATAACATCGGCGAAGCCCATATCTAGCATACGGTCGGCCTCATCGAGTACAAAGGTCGTCACGCCCTTCAGCTCCAAAGTGCCACGCTGCAAATGATCCTGAATTCGCCCTGGAGTGCCGACAACAATATGGGCACCGTGGTGCAGCGAGTCTCGCTGGGCACCAAAGGGCTTGCCTCCACACAGCATGACGACTTTCACGTTAGACATTCGGCTGGCCAACTGACGAGTGGCCTCACCTACCTGCTCTGCCAACTCCCGTGTAGGGCACATCACCACCGCCTGAACACCGAAAAACCTTGGGTTTAAGTGGTGCAGCACACCAATAGCAAACGCGGCGGTCTTACCGCTACCGGTTTTTGCCTGAATAATCACGTCTTGCCGCTTTAATATTGGCGGCAAACTTTGGGCCTGAACCTGAGTCATATTGGCGTAACCCAAGCCAGTTAGAGCATCGAGCTGTGCAGGGTTTAACGGAAGCGTAGAAAAAAGTGTCGAGGTCATTAAAAATCACGGGCGTAAGGGGACTCAGACCATAGCAGACTGCCACCACCTACAGGGCGGTATTGCCTCGGGATGCGAAGCAATACCATCAACAGGCGCTATGAGGTGATGCGCTCGATGATAATAGCGGGCGCCATACCACCTGCCGCGCACATAGTAACCAGACCATACCGCTTTTGCTGGCGCTCCAGCTCATCCAACACCGTGCCTATCAGAATAGATCCCGTGGCCCCAATGGGATGACCCAAGGCCATGGCACCGCCGTTAACATTCACCTTTTCCCGATCAAGATTCAGGTCGCGGATGAATTTTTCAGCAACCACAGCAAAGGCCTCGTTAATTTCCCAAAGGTCTATATCGGCAATTTCGAGACCCGCCTTCGCCAAAACTTTTCGCGCGGCAGGTACGGGGGCGTTGAGCATCAGCGTTGGGCAGTCACCTTGGTTGGCTGTGGCTACGACTCGCGCCCTTGGCTTGAGGCCTGTTCGCTGAATGTAGTCCTCAGAGGCAAGCAACAAGGCTGCCGCGCCGTCTACCACACCGGATGAGTTGCCGGCGTGGTGAATATGGTTAAAGTTTTCCAAGTCGGGGTATTTGCGCTGGATTAATTGGCCATAGGTCGTGCCCGAGGCTTCTACAGGCACATCGCGTACAACATCAAACACCGTCTTCAGGCCGGACAAGCTTTCAAACGTTGTTTCGGGGCGCGGAAACTCTTCATGATCAAGAGCAACAGACCCGTCGGGGTTGGTCACCGTTATAAGCGAACGACTGAAACGCCCCTCGGCGATAGCTTGGGCTGCTCGCTGCTGACTTGTCAGCGCCAATTTATCAACCGAGGCTCTGTCAATACCCTCCATCGTGGCTATCGCGTCGGCACAAACGCCCTGTTGGGATTGCGGGTGCATTGCGCGCAGGTCCAAGTTTCCAGAATCCAGCATGGGTGGCACGCCTGGCTCACCAATTGAGGGGTAATAACTCATCATTTCTGTGCCCCCCGCTACGACTAAATCCTCCATACCCGACATCACCTGCGCCGCAGCCAAACTGACGCTGGTGATACCCGAACCGCAGTAGCGATCGAGGGTCACTCCTGAGGAACGGATGTCATAGCCCGCGTTTAGCGCTGCCATACGACCTAAATCTCCCGATTGTTTTCCACTTTGGGAGGAGGTTCCCCAGATCACATCATCGATCTCTGATGTGTTTAATTTGTTACGTTCAGCCAACGCTTTGAGTACGGTGGAACCCAGATACGAGGGGTGCAGGTGAGCCAAAGCCCCCTTCCCGACCTTGCCAATACCTCGAGGCGTTCTGCAGGCGTCAACAATGTAAGCGTTTGGCATGGGGAGCTCCTGAGCGTGGTTTGAAATTTTGAAATAGCGAAACTACGTGGCTTTATATAAGGAGGTCAAGCCAATGGATAGCGGAAAAGCGTACTCGCCATAGCGTTTTGGGGATGGCAAAAAGCGGGTTCGTAATTGCTTGGGCCCCTAGAAACAAATGTATTGGCGGTACTACGAAATATTCAAGATGCAAGCGCCGCGTCGCGAATCGCTTGTAAAAACTTTTCGCCATACTTTGCCAACTTGCGTTCCCCCACACCGCTCAGGGCTGCAAACTCTGTCATTGACTGAGGTAAAGATGAGCACATTTCCACTAATGTACTATCGTGGAAGATCACATAGGGCGGTACACCCTGCTCTTCTGCCAGTAACCGGCGGCACTCTCGAAGTGCCTCCCAGAGCTCGACGTTGATATCGTCGGGAAGCGCTGACTTCGTTTGTCGCCGTACGATTTTTTGCGTTTGATCTTGCCGCAAAGCAATTTCTTCCTCCCCTTTAAGGAGAGCCCGACACTGCTCTTGAAGCTTCAGCGCACCGAACCGATCCAGATCAACTGATAAATAGCCACGACCGACTAATTGACGAAAAACAGACCGCCATTGGTTACCGTCGAGAGCCTTACCAACGCCATAGGTCGGCAAGTGGTGATGGTCAAATTGCCAGATTTTGTCGGTCTCGGCACCCCGCAAAACATCGATTAAATGATTTACTCCAAACCGTTGGCCTGTTCGAACAACTGCACTCAGCGCCATTCGGCTAGCTTCAGTACCGTCCCAGGTTTCAGCCGGCTCTAGGCAACTGTCACAGTTACCACAGGGGTTAGGATAAACCTCACCGAAATAATGTAGTAGCGCTGCGCGTCGACAGCTAGTCAATTCACACAAACCTAGCATGGCATTGAGTCTATGCTGCTCTGACTGCTTGTGCAGCTCATCGCCCTGTGACTCGGACAACATTTGCCGCAGCTTAATAACATCTTGCAGTCCATAGATCATCCACGCTGTCGCTGGCTCGCCATCGCGTCCGGCTCGCCCCGTCTCTTGATAATAGGACTCTATCGTTTTGGGTAAATCCAAATGCACAACAAAACGGACATCAGGTTTATCAATCCCCATGCCAAAAGCGATGGTGGCAACAACAATCACCCCTTCTTCTCGAAGAAACCGAGCTTGATGTGTCGCTCTCAGTTCAGAAGATAAGCCTGCGTGGTATGGCAGCGCATTAAAGCCCTGCTTAATCAACCAGGCTGCGGTGTCTTCAGTCTTCTTTCGCGACAGGCAATAAATAATTCCAGCATCACCGGCATGCTCATCTTTCAAAAAACGCAGCAGTTGATGTCGCGGATTATTTTTGAGGGCAATGCGATACCGTATGTTTGGGCGATCAAAGCCCACTATAAATTGCGCAGCGTTTTCCAGACCCAGCCGGTCAATAATTTCGCGCTGTGTTCTGGGATCGGCGGTAGCCGTAAGCGCCACGCGAGGAACCCCGGGGAAATTCTGCTGCAGCTGCTCAAGTAATAAATAGTCAGCTCTGAAATCGTGCCCCCATTGGGAAACGCAATGTGCTTCATCAATAGCAAATAGTGAGATATTTGCCTGCTGCAACAGGTCCCGCGTTCGGGGTTGACTGAGTCGTTCTGGCGCAAGGTAGAGCAAGTCAAGCTCGCCCCCTAGAAGCGCCCCTTCCACCTGCAGCGCGCTGGTCGTATCAAGCGTCGAGTTTAAAAAGCTCGCTCGCACACCCAGCTGTTGCATCGCTGAAACCTGATCTTGCATGAGCGCAATCAGAGGGGAAATAACAATTCCACATCCTGAGCGAACTAGCGCGGGTATTTGATAACAAAGTGATTTACCCCCGCCTGTTGGCATTAAGACAAACGCGTCCTCACCGGCAATAATCGCTTCCACAATAGCCTGCTGAGGCTCGCGAAAATTCTCAAAGCCAAACGTCGTCTGTAACACCTTAAGCGCTGTAGTCATGGCCTCTCAATCGACTCGTTTAAAACTGAGCAAAAACACTGCCTAAGACCGTCAAGAACGAGGCCCCAGGCTTCTGCTTCGCGGGCATATTATCGGTAACGGCCCGGCGGGCACATGAAAATATCACTTAGCCATTGAGTTAAGGGCGGCCCGGGCCTCAAAATTTGATATTGGTGCTCGCCTTCCACCAATCATTCGACATATTATAAGACTAAATTTAACAGCTAATAATTAAATAGCGGCCGCAGACATCGAGAGCTTGCTCCACTGTGTGCGCCAGCGAAAAACGGGGACTTCTCTGTGAATCAAGCTATGAATGACGTCTTTAATTCTGGGCATGACTATGCCTACAACACCCCATTGGAAGATATCGATGTTTCCCACCCTCGGTTGTGGCCAAGCGAGGAAATGTGGGCGGTTTTTAAACGCCTCAGAGACGAGGAACCACTGCATTATTGTAAGGCGGGCTGGGACTCAGGCGCACGCGCCCCCGATGATGAACCTGTTGGTCCCTATTGGTCTGTGACGCGATTTGAGGACATCATGGCTATCGATACCGACCACCATCGATTTTCCTCCGAACCCGCTATTGTTTTACCTAATCCCGGCAAAGATTTTCCACTTCCCATGTTCATCGCCATGGATCAACCCAAGCACGATATTCAACGACGAACGGTTGGGCCCGTCGTGTCATCACCCAGTCTCGCCAGGATGTCTGAGCTCATCCGCGAACGGACCCAGTATGTTCTCGATCGCGTTCCTTTCGACGAAGAGTTTGATTGGGTCGACACAGTATCGATTGAACTCACCACAATGATGCTCGCAACTTTATTCGACTTCCCATTTGAAGATCGACGAAAATTAACCCGCTGGTCTGACGTCGCTACAGCAGGGCCAGAAACAGGTATTGTTGAAAGCGAAGAGCAGCGCCGTGCAGAGCTAATGGAATGCGTCGAGTATTTCATGAATTTGTGGCAACAAAGAGTCGGTGGCGACGGCCATGACCTAATCACTTTGCTAGCAAACGGTGAAGAAACCCGGGACATGGATACCATGGAGTATCTTGGTAATCTCGTCCTGCTGATTGTTGGTGGTAATGATACGACTCGAAATTCCATGTCGGCCTCCGTTTATGGCTCGCACCTGTTTCCCGCAGAGTGGGACAAAGTGCGCGCTAATCCAGACCTGATCCCCAATACGGTGGCAGAGATTATCCGCTGGCAAACTCCGTTAGCCTACATGCGACGGACAGCCCTAGAGGATGTTGAACTCCACGGCAAAACGATAAAGCGTGGTGACAAAGTGGCCATGTGGTACGCGTCAGGAAACCGCGATGAACGAAAGTTTGACAGGCCCAACGAATTAATTTTTGACCGCGATAATGCTCGAAACCATATTTCTTTTGGTTTCGGTATTCATCGCTGCTTTGGGAATCGCTTGGCTGAGATGCAATTGCAAATCTTGTGGGATGAAATGCTGAAGCGTTTTTCCAAAATTGAAGTGATCGGAGAGCCACAGAGAAATTTCTCCAGCTTTGTAAAAGGCTACACAAAAATGC
>JAQXAF010000083.1 GCA_029253085.1 Luminiphilus sp.
TTCTGATAACCTCCGTCGCCGTTGACATTGACTACCGAGAAATTGAGATGGACGCTTCAAGCGCGCTTTTAATGACCTTAGGGGCAGCTGCCCTGTTAATCAGTTGGATTTTGTTACTCGTCGTCTCTTGGAAAGAGGACTACGCTTGGGGCCTATTTTCGCTGCTTTTACCCCCCGCCGGCTACACTTACGGCTTATTTCGCCTCGATAAAGCGGGTCAGAGCGTTCTTTTGGCGGTATTGGGCTGGGCTCTCATCTATTTAGGTTGGTAACCGTCCTTGAGGCTCGCCCGCTTAGTCGGGCAAAGTGCTCAGCATTTCCGCCAAAATCTACATTGACAGCCGCCCTTGGTTTGCGGACAATTCGCCGCTCTTTTTATGACCCTTCCTTGGAGAGTCCCTTTGGCTAATTCACCACAAGCCCGCAAGCGCGCCCGTCAAAATGATAAGCGCCGGGCCCATAATTCCAGTCTTCGTTCGCTGGTTCGCACTAAAATCAAGCAAGTGATCGCAGCAATCGGCACGGGAGACTTCGATGCGTCGTCCGCCGCCTATGCTGATGCGGTGCCAGTCATCGATAAAATGGTGAGCAAGGGTATCATCGAAAAAAATAAAGCGGCACGACATAAGAGTCGTTTGAACGCTAAAGTTAAGGCATTAGCCGCAGCATGACTTTCAGGGCGCGGCTAGCCGCGCCTCTAAATGCTCATGAATGGCCTTCTCCAGTTGTCTCTTGAAGGGCCGCGCTAACAGTCCCAGGCTAATATAACCTTCGGCCAAACCGGGCGATACCGACACGGTACCGTTGTAGCCACGTCCGGAGAAGTTCACTTGCTCACCTTCAGTTACGACGTCTGCGCCCATTTCCTTCAGGTAGGTCGCGAGATCAGTCAGTGCGGCAGCACGTTCTTGGTCAGACAATTGATGGTGTCTGGTAATCTCAATCTTACTCATGTTTTAGTCCCCGGTACCTGCTTCAAACACGCAACTGCTAGCTGGAGTCCTCTGTGTATAACAATGACCTAAAAGCATGACCCTTTACGACTCCAGTCTGCGATTTCTATTCAATGACGCTGATATCCGTGGCGAATGCGTTGTACTCAGTGACGCCCTCAATGAAGTGACTACGGTCCACTGCTACAGCGACAGCATCAAAAAGCTTTTAGGCGAATTTGCCGCAGCAGCCGTCTTGATCAGCAACAATCTAAAATATCAAGGCAAGATAATACTTCAAGCACGGGCTAGCGGTCCTCTAGAACTGGTCATGATGGAATGTACCAGTGATTTGCAGATCCGCGGTATTGCTAGAGGTAATCTCAAAGCAGAGGCGGCAACTCCTTTAGAATTATTAACGACCGGGCAACTCGCAATCACCATAGAGCGCGATGGTGGACAGCGTTATCAAGGCATTGTCGCCCTAGAATCGGATACGCTCGCAGGAGCTCTCGAAAACTACTTCCTCCAAAGTGAGCAACTCCACACTCGCTTCTGGCTGACCGCTCAGCAAGGCCGTGCAGCCGGTATGATGTTGCAGCAGCTCCCGGCACAACTGCAGCAACAGCCCGCTACCCGTCAAGATCAATGGAACACAGCATGCATCCTAGCTGAAACTGTCACACCCGATGAGCTGGTCGAACTACCCCCTTCCGTCATGCTGCACCGCCTCTTTTACGAGACGCCGGTCCGTATATTTGAGCCCGCTGACGTAATTTTTCGCTGTTCCTGCTCGCGTGAGCGCACCCTCAACGCCCTCTCGCTACTCCCTGAGGCCGAGCTCGTTGAGCTACTAACGGAGGAAGGTGCGATCACGCTACATTGTGATATGTGCGGAACCGACTATCGCTTCGTCCAATCAGACATTCCAACGCTCGCAGAAAACGGGCGCGTGCATTAGACTTGAGTCCCAGAAAACTTGCCCCCTGACCGCTACGGATATTCACGATGAGCCAAGACAGCAGCGCCAATACGCCTCAAAAACACAGTGACTTACCCCCTTCCAAGCTCATTGAACTTGCCCTAGCCCGCGGCGAAGGCGCACTGTCAGATACCGGGGCACTGCGTGTTGAAACCGGCACAAGAACTGGACGCTCTCCCGCAGACCGGTTCGTCGTCAAAGAAGTTTCGTCGGAAGACGCGATTGACTGGGGTTCAGTTAATATTGCATTCGATGGCGACCGATTCGATGCGCTTTGGGCCCGTGTTAAGGCGTTTGCGAGCGAGTCAACAACGTTTATTCAACACCTCCATGTTGGAGAGCACAGCGAGCATTACCTTCCAGTTCGCGCCACGACAACAACAGCCTGGCAGTCGCTTTTCGCAAGAAACATGTTTATTCGGCCCGACACGTACAACCCGACTAACAAGCCCGAGTGGAAAATTTTAAATGTGCCCGGTTTTGTCTGCGACCCCTTACGGGACGGCACAAACTCTGAGGCCACGGTGATCATTAATTTTGGCCAGCGTAAGGTGCTCATCGCGGGTATGCGTTACGCCGGTGAAATGAAGAAAGCCATGTTCTCCGTACAGAATTTCCTGCTGCCAGAAAAAGACGTTATGCCGATGCATTGCTCCGCCAATGTTGGCGAAGATGGGCAAACGACGCTATTTTTCGGACTGTCTGGCACGGGTAAAACAACACTGTCAGCCGACCCCTCTCGTTATTTAATCGGTGATGATGAACACGGATGGGCGAAAGGCGCTGTTTTCAACATTGAAGGCGGCTGCTACGCCAAAACCATCAATTTGAGTCAAAAAAACGAACCGATTATTTGGGACGCCATTCGATTTGGCGCGATTGTAGAGAACGTCGTACTCAACGATAAACGTCACGCTGACTATAACGATACAAGTCTTTCTGAGAATGGGCGCTGCTGTTACCCCTTGGAGCACGTTGCCCGACGCGTACCGCAAAACAGCGGAGGCGAGCCCAAGTGTGTGATCTTCCTCACCTGTGACGTCTCAGGCGTCTTACCCCCCATCTCAATTTTGTCCAAAGAAGCCGCAGCCTTTCACTTTCTGTCAGGTTACACCGCCCGCGTTGGATCTACTGAGGTCGGTGCCGCAGCCGGGATTCACCCCACATTTTCAACCTGCTTTGGCGCACCCTTTATGCCGCGACCGGCTGGGGATTATGCCGAATTGTTGATGAAGCGCATTGATGATTTTGGCAGTCAAGTTTACCTAGTCAACACGGGCTGGACTGGCGGCTCAGGGGGTGCTGAAGGACACGGCGCAAGGTTCCCGATCCCCGTTACTCGAGCCGTAGTCAACGCAGCACAAAGCGGCTGCCTCCTTGATGGAGAGACCCAACACCTCGATACCCTCAACCTAACCTTTCCAAGCTCTATCCCAGGTGTGGACAACAAGTACATCAATCCGAAAGCCGGTTGGGGCGATGACGATGCCTACGAAGCTCAGGCACAAAAATTAGCCTTACTCTTTCAAGAGAATATCGGGAATTTCGACGTGAGTGACGCCATTATTGCGGCAGGCCCCAGAGCGCAGTGAAGCGGTGGTTTCAGGGAGACAATACCGACGCCTAAAACAATCCACTGGGGCTCACCCGCGACCAAAAAAAGAGACCCGGTTGTGACTCAGGAAAGCCAAGACCAGAGCGCTGTCACCCCGCTGCGGAAACAGTCAGCCCCGAACGTGACAAAGCAGCTGACGCACTTGCGCTCTGACCCCAGCTCTACGGATTTTTATATTTGTGAGTTTCCGAAGTCCGGCGTGACATTTTTAACCGTACTGATCGCAAATGCGCTACTCATCGCCAATGGCTACAGCGCTCGGGCCACCTTTGCTTCGGTTCGCAACTATATTGTCGACCTGTGTATTGGCGAACACGTCGCGTCTCATGCCTTCCAAAATCCACCGCTTAGGTTTTACAAAATACATTCGGTATTCTCGCCCCAGTTTATTCATAGCCTTTATCTTGTTAGGCATCCGGTTGATGTCATGGCCAGTAACCTACGCTACGCCATCGGAAGGGGTTGGTGGCAGCCCGATAACAGTGACGATTTCCTCAGCCATCCTATCTTGGGTATTGAGGCGTGGAAACGTCACGTCCAAGGGTGGCTCGTGGATAACAGTTTTGCATCGGATGTTATTTTTGTTCATCTGTTGCGCTACGAAGATTTGGTTTCGGATAGCGAAAGGGAATTGCGTAACATCGATGTAAATTTTGGCTGGCACCTGCCCGAAGCTGCTATAACGGGCGCAGTAGAGGCTGCCTCCCGAGAGAATATGCGCAATCAAGAATCGATGTACCGACAGCACAACCCCAACCACAAATTTGAATTTGTCTCGTCATTAGGATCGGAAGTCGCGCCAAATTTTCGCGAGCGAGTCATTGCGAGCTGCGCTGAAGAGTTAAATTTACTCGGCTACTGAGCAAATTCTAAAGCTCAACATCTGCGACCAAAAAGCAGCGCTACAGCTTTTCGGTTTTTTATCTACCGCTCTGTCAGGCAGCCCATAATTATTGGGCTGTTGGCGCTATTGTCCCATCGGGAGCTGTCGAGTCTTTGGAGGCCCCCAACAATCGTTGCATAAAGCTAGTGACGTCGTCACCGACCAAATAGAGCGCCGGGACCAATACCAGCGTCACTCCGGTCGCAAACAAAACGCCGAACGCCAACGATGTGACCATAGGGATGAGAAACTGCGCCTGAACACTGGTCTCAGACATAATAGGTAAAAGCCCCACAAAGGTGGTCAGTGACGTCAGAATGATAGGGCGAAATCGATCCTCCGCCCCCTGCAATAACGCATCCCAAAGATCATAGCCCTGCTCGCGCAAATGGTTAATGCGGTCAATTAGCACCAAGTTGTCGTTGACCACGACGCCTGCGCAGGCAATCACACCCATCATCGAAAAGATACTCACCTCCCAGTCGAGCAGAGCGTGGCCAAAAATTGCCCCCATGATGCCAAAAGGAATAGCGGTCAGTACCAAAAAGGGCTGCCAATAGGATTTGAAGGCAATCGCCATAAGACCAAAAATCACGAGCATGGCCAGCCCCATGAACATCAACATCGAACTCTTGAATTCGGCTTCTTCCTGAAGCTCCCCGTCTAAATTCAGCTCCAAGCCCGGGTACTCTTGCTGCCACAGAGGCAACTGAGTAGCGACGATATCGTCCACCACAGCTCGAGGGCTGGCACCAGCGCTTCGAACATCAGCGCCAATCTCTAGAGTGCGCATGCGGTTCAAACGCTCTAACTTCTGATACCCCGGTGCAATGCTATACGTGGCCACTGTTCCAAATGGCACTTCCTTGCCCGTGGGTGTGCGAATATACATTTCATCGAGGTTTGCTAATGATCGCCGCTCGCTTTCGGGATAACGCACCATGACCTTAACGTCCTCGCGCCCCCGCGGAATACGCTGCGCTTCGGCACCATAAAACGCCTGTCGCACTTGCTTGGCGACACTCGCCAGCGTTACGCCCAGTGTCTCAGCGGCCGGCTTCAGGTCTAAAACCACCTCATCTCTAGGTGAATCAAAGCTATCGCTGACGTCAAAAACTCCGGGATAAGCGAGCAAAGCGGCTCGAGCCCGTGGGGCTAAATCTTCCAAATCTTGGGTATTACGAGAAACGAACAGCAGCTTAATCGGCTTACCAGGATCTTGAATAGTAAAGTCCATACGAATTTCTTTCGCCTGAGGTACGGGGCCAACAAGATCGCGGTATTCCAGAGCAATCTGCTCGGTGTCCACACCCTCGGAGACCGTACCGATTGCGATACTAATTTTGTTTTCATTGGTCGACGCTGAGATATTACTAATTGCGGGCGTCACAAAAAATTCAGGACGGGCATTCCAATCTGATTTTAAGACTTGGGCCGCTGCAACCATGTGGTCTCGTAACGCCACAGTATCGGAATAAGGCCCACCTTCCGGCATCTCGACAGACGCAAATACGTAATCACTATTCACCTTAGGAAAAAAAGCAGAGCGCACCCAGCCCCCACCATACAGCGCGATGCTCATTGAGAAGGCCACCAAAAAAACCCCCGCAACTGCGTAATGATGATTCATTGCCCAGCGCAAAAAAGGTTTGTAGCGATATCTGGCAAACCAGATCAAGCCCGACGCACACGCCTGTCTCCATCCAGCAAGGCGCTGCATGACTCGAGTTTTTGGCATTTTCTCAGGGCCTAAATGCGCCAGGTGAGCAGGTAGGATCAACAAACACTCGACCAGAGAAAAAGTGAGCGCCAGAAGCACAACAACAGGAATCGACCGCGCTGCGGTTGACCAATCCCCCGGGAGCAGCAGCATGGGGACAAAGAAAATCATGGTGCTGATAACAGCAAACATTACCGGTTTAAATACGCCTCTGACCCCAAGCAGTGCACCAACCGAACCCCGCTCACCCCGCACTTGATGCGTGTGAATCGATTCACCCACGATAATGGCATCGTCAACGACAATTCCAAGTACCAATAAGAACGCGAACAGGGAGATCATATTGAGACTAATGCCCGTGAACTGCAGCATGAACAGGGTCCCCAAAAACGCAACCGCAATACCGCTACCCACCCAAAAGGCCAATTTAGGCCTTAAAAACAGCACGAGAACACCCGCTACCAGCAGTAAACCGCCGATGCCATTTTCCAACAAGGTCGTTACCCGTCCACGAAAGGACTTGGATATATCCCGCCAAATGGTCAGTCTCACCCCGGGTGGCAGGCTAAGCTGCTGCTCAGCAACCCAGTCTTTAACTACCTGATTGGTTTTCAGTACATCGGGATTAGCCGTCACGTAAACCTGCAGGCTCAAAGCCGGATCATCGTCAAAGGTCACATTGAGGTCTTTATCAGCAAAGCCGTCCTCAATCGTCGCCACGTCACCCAGCAGCAGCTCGGTACCGTCTGTTTGCGTCACTAATATGATGCGCTCAAAGTCTGCCCGTCCGTAGGCCTGGCCTCGGGTCTGAACGCGAACGTCGCCCTCCTGTGTTTTGATCGCGCCGGCAGGAAGATTCAAAGAGGTTCCTCTGATCGCTGTGACGACGCTATCAAAGGTCAGTGCATGGCGCCGTAGCATTGTCTCTGAAATGTTAATAGAGACTTCATAGGGTCGGGCCGTAACGAGGTCAACCATAGACACCCATGGTTGCCTGACTAGATCATCCCTCAATGACTCGCCCAGCTCCTTGAGTTCGTATTCATCAAGATCACCGGACAACTGCACCACTGTCATTAAGTGCCGATAGGTTATTTCTGTAACGATGGGGCGCTCTGCGTCAGCCGGAAAACTATCAATAGCGTCCACCCGGGTCTTGATATCTGACGTTAGGCGTTGCATTGGATAATTTTGAGTCGCTTCAACCATCACGGTGCCTAAGCCCTGCACTGCGGTCGAACGAATTTCTTGAATGCCGTTCAAATCGTGTATCGCTTCTTCGATACGAACAGAAATTTGCTCCTCAACCTCTGCAGGACCCGCACCGGGAAACGGCATGGTCACGCTCACTTGACTGATTTGAGCGGTGGGGAAAAATTGTTTGTCGAGGTTAGGCGTCGTGAGTACACCGCCCACAATCAACAGCAACATCAGTAAATTAGCGGCGATAGGATTCTTGATCATCCAATTCAGCGGACCCTGCATAATTAGCCCTCTTCCAAGGCGACAACGGATCCCGACACCTGAACGGTGAGGCCGACCACTAATAGACCGGTCTGAGCGCGAACAATCCGACTGCCCTCGGTAAGACCTGCCACCCAAGCCCACTGCTCGGTCCGGCGCTGAACGCTCACCGACTGGCGAGATAACTTATCGTCATCGCCTACCAACAAAACGGTATTGTCTGAGCGCAGTGCTGAAGCGGGAAGCCGCACCAAGTTGGGCATTGGGGGTGTTGGGATTTCAGCTCGCACAAACATGCCTGGGGTCAGAGGGGGCCGCCCAGAAGGCTCCAGCTCGAAGGGTTGCAGCACCTCTGCAATGGCATTGATCGTTCGGGACTGTCTATCGACCACCGCTTGAACCCTGCGAATTTGAGCCTGCCACTGCCACTCACGACCGCCAAAGTCAGTACTGAGCATGACCGGGCTTTCCGATGCCACATTTGCGTTCATCGGCAGTTGCAGAGCGGCTAGCTGGCTATTATTTAGAGGCAGGGCAACGTCCACAATGTCAGTAGCGTAAATGTCAGCCACCGCGGTACCCGGGCCAACATATTGGCCAAGATCGACGCGCTTAGACTCTACACGCCCGTCAAAGGGTGCGCGAATCTCAGTCCTTGCCAATGCCAATTGCGCAGCAGATAGATCGGCTTCTGCCGCTCGCAACGCGGCCTCCGCAGCTTTCAACTGTGGCTCCCGCAAGAACAACGCGTTGGCCTCAACCGTACCGAGCTCTCGCCACTCGCGCTTCGCCTGCCTATTCCTGCCTCTCTCCTCTGCGAGGCGCTGCTCACCAGCAGCAACCTGTGACTGAGCCCTGGCAATTGCAAACTCGTAGTCGGCCTGCTCAAGTCGCAAGAGGATATCGCCCGCGTCAAAAAATGCGCCTTCCTCGAACTGGTCCGAAACCGCGGCAACCTTGCCAGCAACTTCTGCTACTAGGCTGATGCGACGGCGGGCTTCTACGGTGCCCTGTGTATTTACAGCCAAAGAAATCGCTGACGGTTGGGCATGTAGAATTGACACAACCGGCCGCAATGGTTCTGGAGGCACATTCGCCACGGGTTTTGGCTTCCCGGTCAAAACCAGCCCCGACACCACCAGCCCTGTCCCTGTGATTAAGATCGCGAATAAAAATTTGCGAATGGTCAGGCGCTGTCGGCCCGAACTGTGTGGAGGCTTCAATGTCAAAACAATTTCCATAGTCAAAAAAAGTTATGGCAAGGCAAAACTCTGTTGGCCTTACTTCTACCCCCACTTGTACGCGGACAACGGGAATTCACGTCTGTTAAAAATTAACTAATTTTTTAGAAAGTATTTTCTAATCATAACGTCGATGCTGTGTGGGTTGGGGCAAAGCGCACCGAGCGCTGCCCCCCCCTAATTAACTCAACCTGATGGAGAAAGTGACCATGGCCGAGACTAAAGCAAAAGCGCCAGCGCGTAAGACCCCTGCCAAGAAAGCTGTTGCCAGCAAAAAGGTAGCACCCAAAAAAGCCGCAGCGAAAAAAACCGCAGCAAAAAAGGCCCCCGTGAAGGCTGCTGCAGCAAAAACACGTGCGAAACGGTCAGCTACCACCAGCAAAACGGCAGCTCGTGACCTTCGCTCCGTAGCGGTTGAAACCAGCCGCAATGCACTGAGAGCCGGGCTTGGCGTCTATGGCATGGCCTACGATCAGGTGCTGGAGCAGCTGGAGCAGCTTCAAAGCCAAGTAGATGATGCCCAAGGCAAGCTAAATGAGCGCCGCAAGCAAGCCGAAGCTGTTTACGAAACACTCGTAAAACGTGGTACCGCTGTTGAAAAGGACGCTCTCAAGGCGTTTGAAGACCTTGAACTCGACGCTCTGACCGACCGCACCATGCTTGACGAGCAGATGAGTAAAGCTAAGGCGCGCTTTGATGATTTACGTGCCAAGGTGACCAAGGCTGCATAAACTGCAGGCTTTAAAGATTAGGGAGGCATGGCCTCCCTTTTTTTTACCAAAAAAACAGGTTGTTGGCCCCCATGTATCGATCAAGCCTAAAGCCGTAGCCGCGGACTCATGCGGACTCAGCCAACCACCTAAGGTAAGCTACCCTCCATAATCCGCGGCAAAATTTGGGAACATGCTGTGACTGTGACGACGCCGGAACACATCCTAGCGACCGCGAGGCACCTGTTTAACAGCCGGGGCGAAGGCTCGGTGACTGCGTCTGACGTGGCCCTAGAACTTGGTATTAGCACCGGAAACCTTTACTACCACTTCAAAGGCAAAGAAGCGCTGCACCTTGCCCTATTTGCCAAATTACAAAGAGAGATGATTGTGCTCATGGGGCCGGCTGTGCAGCCTCCCGGTTTATTTACAACCGACCGCACGACCACCGCCATAGAGACGAGCTGGCTGTTTCTCACTGTCGTTTTAGAAAAAATGCTGGAATATCGCTATCTTTACGATAATCCTCGGGGCGTAATGGCGCGCTTTAACGATATCGATCGCGGCTTTCGACGCTTACTCAAAATGAAGCAAAAAGTGTGCAACAACATTGCGGCGGAACTTATCCCAGCACAGGGGGCCTTGGCTCACCCGCAATTGTCTACGGTAACCGATACCATGACACTGTGTATGAACTGCTGGCTTAGTTACGATCCCATACTGAACCCTCAAGATGCCGAAACGTTGTTAGTTCACCGTGGCGTACTACAAATTCTATCTCACTGCGCACCCTACCTCGGGAGTGAGCAGCGTAATTTCTATAATGTTTGCGAACAACTTTACCAACAAATGGTTGACGAAGAGGCCCATCCACTGGACTGATCCGTCGGTATACGTTACAAAACAGGCCCGTTTTAATCACTCAGGAAAATTTATATGACAATTGCAATCGGCGACACCATCCCTGCAGCCAACCTCATGGTGATGGGTGAAAATGGCCCTGGCGGCGTAACCACCAGCGAACTGTTCGATGGAAAAAAAGTACTCCTTTTTGCCGTGCCCGGAGCATTCACTCCCGGCTGTTCTATGACCCACCTACCCGGCTATGTAGCCCATGCTGATCAAATCAAAGCCGCCGGCATAGATAGCATCATCTGTTTGTCAGTTAACGATGCCTTTGTCATGGGAGCTTGGGGCGAGGCACACAATGCCGACCACATAACAATGCTGGCTGACGGTAATGG
>JAQXAF010000087.1 GCA_029253085.1 Luminiphilus sp.
CTGTAAGCCATGACGTTCTCCTTTTTGCGGCTGCAGTACCAGTTCTACGCCTAGTGTGCTGACCATTCGATAGAATTCAAATCAACGCCGTCTTGGTACATATCCCAAAGCGGCGACAACTCACGTAATTTTTCAACAGCACCACGAACCTGCGTGATCGCATGATCAATATCTGCCTCGGAAGTAAATCGTCCAAAACTAAACCGCAGAGAGCTGTGTGCAAGCTCGTCATTAAGCCCCAGAGCCCTCAGCACATAGGAGGGCTCCAAACTGGCGGAGGTACAGGCAGATCCTGATGACAGCGCTAAATCTTTGAGTGACATCAATAGCGATTCACCTTCTACAAAGGCAAAGCTAACGTTGAGTGCACCAGGTAACCGTCGATCAACATCACCGTTGATATGGACTTCCTGCATATCCTCCAAGCCTTTCCAAAACCGGGCTCGCAAACTCATAAGGCGCAAGGTTTCGTCAGCCATCTCTTCCTTGGCAATTCGCGCCGCCTCACCAAAACCAACAGCCTGATGGGTCGCTAGGGTGCCTGAGCGCATGCCCCGCTCATGACCGCCGCCGTGCATTTGCGCTTCCAGGCGAACCCGAGGCTTGCGGCGCACGTACAGTGCACCCACTCCTTTGGGGCCGTACATTTTGTGGGCGCTCATGGACAGTAAATCAACTTTCATTGTCTCCATATCCAGAGGTACCTTGCCCGTGCTTTGCGCTGCATCGACATGATAAATCACACCCGCTGCACGACAGACCTCACCGATACCCGCTATGTCGTTGACCACACCAATTTCATTGTTGGCGTGCATAACACTGACCACCACCGTGTCTGGGCGGAGGGCCGCCTGAACGGCTTCAGGTGTGGTTAAACCCGCGGTATTAGGCTCGAGGTACGTCACTTCAAAACCTTCCCGCTCAAGCTGACGGCAGGTATCCAGTACCGCTTTGTGCTCTATTTTTGACGTGACAATATGTTGGCCTCTCTTGCGGTAAAAGTGTGCCGCCCCCTTAATAGCAAGATTATCGGACTCGGTTGCACCGGAGGTCCAAACAATTTCTCTGGGATCTGCGTTAATCAGATCAGCAATTTGGGCCCTAGCGTTCTCTACCGCCTCTTCAGCCTTCCAACCAAACACGTGGGAACGCGAAGCGGGATTGCCGAAAGTGCCTTCCATCGATAGGCACTCGGACATCGCATCAGCGACGCGGGGATCCACAGGAGTAGTCGACAGGTAATCGAGGTAAATCGGTGTATTGACATGAGCGTTCATTAAAAGACCATCCTTACTGCAGAATTAATTTTTGCACGGTTTCGTTTGCACTTAACCTCGCCTTACCAGCTCGATTGTCCACGAGATCAGCCAAGCTGATTCCGCTTAGAAAACCGTGAATGCGATCGCTCAAGTCCTGCCAAAGATCATGTGTCAGACACACTTCACCATGGTGACAGTTTCCCTTGCCATTGCAGTTGGTAACATCGACAGACTCGTCAACCGCATCAATAATTTCAGCGACGAACACTGTGGCCCGATCCCGTGCCAAGCGGTAACCCCCACCGGGGCCCCTAACGCTGGTTACCAAGGCCTCTCGTCGAAGCTTGGCAAACAGCTGCTCCAGATAGGATAGCGAAATTTCTTGACGACCGGAGATATCTGCCAGAGATACCGGCTTTTCCTCGCCATTTATGGCGAGATCAAGCATCGCCGTCACGGCGTATCGTCCTCGAGTAGTAAGTTTCATGCCACCTCCATAACCGCTAGTGTGACAAAACCCACTAAAACACTCAAGTATAAAACCAACTATTTTAGTAGGATTTTATTTTTTTTCGCCTGACGCCCTTTTCTGCGTTTCTGCAAGAACCCCACGTAATATATTGAGCTCCATTTCATCGAGGCGAACGCGATTATAAAGGCGCTTTAAGCGCCTCATGAGCTGCCGCGGTGCTTTGGGGTCAAGAAACTCAATATCAATGAGCGTTTGCTCCAAATGCGTGTAGAAGCGGGCCATATCCTCGGCTGGCGCAAATGGCGTATCCCAGGCAGCGTCTTCTTCCGTCGAAGTGCTCCCGGCTAGCTGAGACATTCTTATCTCGTAAGCCACAATCTGCACCGCCATGGCTAAGTTCAAAGATGGGTAAGATTCATGGGTAGGAATATGGCAGTGAAGGTTACAAAGCTCCAACTCCTCATTAAGTAATCCACGGTCCTCTCGGCCAAACAGTATGACGACCTCCTCTCCCTGAGCCGCATGGCGATAAAGCCGCTCACCACAGTGACGCGCATCTTGTAGAGGCCAGGGAATGCGACGCTCCCGGGCACTGGTACCCACGACAAACTGGGCACCTTTGACCGCCTCCGCGACGGTTTCTACAACCGTCGCGCTGGCCAACACATCCTCCGCTGAAGCCGCCCGCCAAAGAGCTTCGGGCGCCGGAAATGCTTTGGGCTTGACCAATGTCAGCCGAGTGAGACCCATATTTTTCATGGCTCTTGCCACGCCACCGATGTTGCCTGGGTGGCTCGTATGCACGAGAACGACCCGAATATTATTAATTGCCATGGAAATTGCGGTTCTCGAAAGTGAAAAAAGATCGCAGAGTGTAACAAAGCACTGAACAGGCCACGCTGCCCCTGCTATGCTTCGCCCCCGTCACGGGTCGGTAATCTACCCGTCTTTGGAGAAATCACCATGGAACCGATGGTCACCATCGCCCTACGCGCCGCCCGCAAAGCAGGCGACCTCATCGTCAGAGCCTCAGACGAGCTCGATCGCGTAGGCCACCAAGCGAAAGGCGTCGCAGACTACGTCACCGAAGTCGATATCGCGGCAGAACAAGAAATACTCTATCAACTGGGCAAGGCCTATCCAGACCACGCATTCTTAGCCGAAGAAAGTGGCCAGACGGGCAACGCAAAATCGGACCACCTCTGGGTAATAGATCCGCTTGATGGCACCAGCAATTTTATGCGCGGCATTCCCCATTACTGTGTGTCGATTGCGTGCATTATCGACGGCCGACTCGCGCACGCTGTCGTTCTCGATCCGGTGCGACAGGAAGAATTTACCGCTTCCCGGGGTCGCGGCGCACAATTGAATGGCCACCGCCTGCGTGTCAGCAATCGTACTGACTTACGCGAGTGCTTACTCGGCACGGGCATACCGTTTTTGGGACACGAACAGCAGCGGCTTCCTCAGTACACCCAAACTCTCGCTGAACTTGCCGGGCAGTGCATGGGCATCCGCAGAGCAGGAGCCGCTGCACTGGACCTCGCTTACGTGGCCGCAGGGCGGTTTGACGGCTTTTGGGAAACAGGCCTGGAGCGTTGGGACATTGCCGCTGGAGCATTGATCATCAAGGAGGCCGGCGGTTTGATCTCTGATCTCAGCGGCTCAGAGCGTTACCTCGACAATGGCCAGGTGGTTTGCGGCAATCCAAAAATATTTAAGCAGCTGCTTTCGACAGTGGGTCCGGCACTACGCTAAAACTCGAGATTTATACCTGAGACCCGTCTTCGCTGCCGCCCTCTTTAACGAGAATCGCCACGTCTTCTTTGCTGACGCCCATGGCCAACAAAATCGTCGCTGACACGTAGATGGATGAATAGGTACCGATCGCAACACCGGCTAACAACGCCAAGGCAAAACCGTGGATCATTTCCCCGCCAAAAATAGCTAACGCCAGAAGTACCAAAAGTGTTGTCAAAGAGGTCACCAAGGTTCTGCCCAAGGTTTCGGTTAGGGATATATCGATGACCTCAGTAGAACCCGACCGTCGCAGCTTTCGGAAGTTCTCACGAATCCGATCCGCGACCACGATCGTGTCATTGAGCGAGTAGCCGATTACCGCAAGGATCGCAGCAAGAACCGTCAAGTCAAATTCTAAGCCCAGCAAAGAAAAGAAGCCCAACACAAACAGAACATCGTGTGCCAGCGCCATCACCGCGCCCACAGCGAATTTGAATTGGAAGCGGAAGCCGACGTAAAGCATGACCAGACCCAGGGCAAGCAACATGGCCAGCCCGCCTTGCTCGCGCAACTCCTCCCCCACTGCAGGACCCACAAACTCCATCCGTCGCAGCTCTATCGGGGAGCTTGATGCACGTCGGAGCACATCAACCATCGCCACTCCTTGCTCATCGGAGTAGCTAATAGGCAATCGAATGAGAACATCTCGGTCCGTGCCAAAGGCAACAACAATAACCCCCTCATACCCACTATTTTCTAGGGTTTGTCGGACTTCGCGCAAATTAGCCGTATCGCCATATTCGACCTCGACGAGGGTACCACCGGTGAAATCTAGGCCCCAGTTCAAGGACTGAGTTGCCAAGGCGCCACCCGCTACCAGCATTGCAATAAAGGAGAAGCCCGCCGCAAATCGGCGCCATGCCATGAAGGGGAGAATTTTCATGCTTGGGCCTCCTCAGCATCACGTTTTGGAAGTGGGCCAATCGACAGACTGTCAACTCGACGACCACCATATATGAGATTAACCAGCGCTCTTGTGCCCAAAATTGCGGTAAACATTGAGGTGAGAATACCCAGAGATAAAGTCACCGCAAAGCCTTTGATCGGTCCAGTACCCACTGCATAAAGAATAACCGCAACAATAAGCGTTGTAATATTGGCATCGAGAATCGTCGCTACGGCTCGTTCAAAACCAGCGTCAATGGCCATCTGAGGCGACATACGTCGGGCCAACTCTTCTCGTATTCGGGCAAAGATCAGCACGTTAGCATCTACCGCCATACCCACGGTTAAGACAATACCCGCAATGCCCGGCAGGGTTAGCGTAGCACCCAAAAGCGACATGAACGCGAGCAACAACACCAGATTGGTCGTCAAGGCAATCACCGCAGCAATACCGAACACTCGGTAGTAAAGAATCATGAAGATCACCACCAAGGCGAGGCCTATCTGTACTGACTTAACGCCTAGGGCAATATTTTCGGCCCCCAGAGACGGGCCCACAGTTCGCTCTTCGACGAAGGTAATCGGCGCAGCTAACGCACCCGCTCTGAGCATTAGTGCCAACTCAGAAGCCTCTCCTGGAGAATCAAGGCCTGTTATCTGAAAGGACGCACCCAAAGCTGACTGAATAACCGGGGCAGTAAGCAGTTTCTTTTCGTCGTAGGGCACCCTAACAACAACTTCCTCACCGTTCTCGTCCTGCTCATATCGCGTTCGATATTTACGCTCAATAAATAAAACGCCCATTCGCCGCTTGATGTTACTGCGAGTAGCACGCGACATTAGCATGCCGCCTTCGCCATCCAGTGTTATTGATACATTGGGCTGGTTGTTTTGGTCAAAGCCTGCGGCGGCATTGGACACCCGCTCTCCGGTGATAATCAGCTCTCGCTCAAGCCACTCCGTCATGCCTTCACGAGCATCACTACGGTACTCAAAGCGCTGCCGCTCAGTGACGGGGGCGTTAGTCTCTGCGACCAAGCGAAACTCGAGATTCGCGACTTTACCCAAAATCCGCTTAGCCTCAGCCGTGTCTTGAATGCCTGGCAACTCAACAACAATGCGGTTCGACCCTTGTTTCTGCACTAGCGGTTCGGAAACCCCAAGCTCATTCACCCGATTGCGAATGGTTGTGAGGTTTTGGTCAACGGCATAGTCCACAACCTCCTTCATGGTCGCATCAGTCACCTCGGCAAACAGCTCCCATTTATCAACACCATCGACGCGGTCAAGTAAAAGTTCCGGGTAGAGGTCTGCAGTGATTTTTCGGGCGTCCTCGCGAACGGCCTCACTGAGAAAGCTCATACCGACCCGCTGGCCTTGAAGACGAACCAAACCGCGAACCCGCGCCTCTCTAAGGCCTCGCTTAATTCCCGATTCGTATGTTTCTAGGCGCCGCTCTTTTGCGGCAGCAACGTCGACCTCAAGCTTAAAATGAACGCCTCCGCTAAGATCAAGTCCCAGCTTCATTGGCTGTGCACCGCCACGCTTAAGCCATTCGGGTGTTGTCGGCGCGAGGTTCAAGGCAATGATGTAGGCATCACCCAACTCGCGACCCAATATCGCTTGAGCACGAAGCTGGTCATCGCGTTGTAGCAGGCGAATAAGCGCCGTTTTACCCGAGGGCTCTATTGTTTCGCCAAAGTGTTCAATGTCTGCGGCCTGCAACGCTTCGCTCGCCCGCATCAGCACTTGATAATCGATGCTTTGTGAGCCGCTAGCCCCGCCAATTTGCAAGGCAGGATCAGGGGTATACAGATTGGGGGCAGCATAATACAAGCCAAACAATGCCACGCAGAAAATCAAAAGGTTTTTCCAGAGGGAATAACGATTAAGCATCGAAGTCTCGTAAAGTTGCGTCGTGGCAGTCCAAGCGTTAGTCCCTGGACCACTGATCAGTTGGCGCGCAGTTTAGCGGCTGCACGGCTCCATTAATAGGCAAAGGTGGGGACGTGAGTAGGATATTTCAACCTAACCAGATTCTGGCATTCCGAAATAATCGCATCCAACCCGAGTCTTCAGGCCAATCGGCAGGTGCCCATGACAGTTGCGAGGTTCGAAAGACCCGCTCAGGGTGCGGCATCATAATCGTGGCGCGCCCGTCCGTACTGCTAAGACCCGCGATACCACTAGGCGAGCCATTAGGGTTGTAGGGGTAGCGGTGGGTCACAGCACCGGCGTGGTCAACGTAACGTAGCCCGACTGATCCCGAGTTATTGGCAAGCGTCATATCATCGTCATTGGAAAACTGAGCGCGCCCTTCTCCATGTGCCACCACAATCGGCAGCATAGACCCCGCCATGCCAGACAGCAGCACTGAAGGGCTCTCTTCAACCCGCACCATCGTTAAACGGGCCTCATACTGTTCGGAGGTATTGCGAGCGAAACGCGGCCAATGAGTTGCTCCCGGTATCAACTCACTCAAATTGGACAGCATTTGACAACCATTGCAGACGCCCAAGCTAAACGTATCAGGTCGCTCGAAGAATGAAGTGAAAGCCTTACGCAGCTCAGTATTGAACAAAATCGTTTTAGCCCATCCTTCACCCGCGCCAAGGACATCACCATAAGAGAATCCGCCGCAGGCGGCAAAGCCTTGAAATCCATCCAAAGTCACCGAGCCCTGAAGTAAATCACTCATGTGAACATCGACAGCGGTGAAACCCGCACGATGAAAGGCAGCCGCCATTTCAGACTGACCGTTAACACCCTGCTCTCGGAGAACAGCCACCCGCGGCAAGGTGCCGGTAGCAATGTAGGGCGCGGCGGGGTCACTTCCAGGGTCAAAACTAAGCTTGGCTGACAGTCCCGGATCGTTCTGCAGGATGTTCTCAAACTCCTGGTCGGCACACTCGGGGTTATCGCGTAATCTTTGCAAATGATAACTGGTAGAGCTCCAGAGCTGTTGTAGCGCACCACGCTGACTGTCGATTAACTCAAATCGGGGCGAATTCACAACAATACGCTGATCAAGGCGGGGCGTGGCAAGACGGCTTACGCATCCACCTAAGCCCGCCTCAATTGCCAAAGCTTCAACTTGATGCACATCGGCGCTGTGTACTTGTAATACAACTCCCACTTCTTCGCTAAATAATACGGCTAAAGCCGCAGCCCCCTCCTCTTGCACGGTAATGTTAAGTCCACACCGTGCAGAAAAAGCCATTTCAAGCAACGTGACCAATAATCCGCCGTCAGAGCGATCGTGATACGCGAGGATCAGATCACGAGACTTGAGCTGATTGACCAAATCGAAAAGCGCCTTTAAGTCAGCCGCATCAACATCCGGCACCTCAGAACCTAAAGCGCCCCAGCACTGGGCAAGCACCGAGCCCCCCAGTCGGTTTTGACCATGCCCCAGATCAATGAGCAGCAGCTCGGTATCTTCGCTCCTGAGAAGTTCAGGAGTTAGCGTTGTTCTTACATCGCCAACAGGTGCAAAGGCGGAGACAATGAGAGAAACCGGGGCAGTCACCGACTTCTCAGCGCCTTGCTCCTGCCAACTGGTACGCATTGACATCGAGTCTTTGCCTACGGGCACGGTAATGCCAAGCTGAGGGCAAAACTCTAAACCTACGGTTTTGACGGTATCAAATAATATGGCATCGTTATCATCGTGCCCAGAAGCGCACATCCAATTAGCTGACAACCGAATATCTGCAAGCCGCGCCACAGGAGATGCGAGGATATTGGTAATGGCCTCAGCAATAGAGAGCCTAGCTGAGGCCGGACCACTGAGTAGGGCTACAGGCGTGCGCTCTCCCATGCTCATAGCCTCACCGAGATGGGAATCCATAGACACGGTCGTCACAGCACAATCTGCAACAGGAACCTGCCAAGGGCCCACCATTTGGTCCCGGGCGACCAAACCCGTCACCGACCGGTCACCAATGGTAATTAAAAAGCTTTTTGACCCCACTGCAGGGAATCTCAGTACGCGTTCAAGCGCTTCGGCAGGACGCAGATCCGCTACAAAATCATCGCCGTCGAAGGTACCTCTTTGTGCCTCTCGATGCATTTTGGGTGGCTTACCAAAGAGCAGCCCCATCGGCAAATCGACGGGAGCATTTGCAAATTGGCTGTCTGCCACCTCTAGGTGCAGTGCTTCTGTAGCCTGTCCAACAACAGCGTAAGGACAACGCTCACGCTGACAAATCGCCTCGAAGCGGGCTAAATGTGCCGGCTCGATAGCAAGAACATAGCGCTCCTGCGCCTCGTTACACCAAATTTCTAGGGGGCTCATACCCGGCTCATCACTAGGAATACTGCGCAGGTCGATCTTGCCGCCCCGGCCACCGTCTTTCACCAACTCAGGCAAGGCGTTGCTGAGCCCGCCGGCGCCGACGTCGTGAATAAAAGCAATAGGACTGTTTTCACCGAGGGCCCAGCAACGGTCGATAACTTCCTGACAGCGCCGCTCCATTTCCGGGTTATGGCGTTGTACCGACGCAAAATCGAGGGCCTCATCGCTTTCACCGCTCGCCATAGAAGACGCAGCGCCACCGCCGAGACCAATCAGCATGGCAGGACCACCCAAGACCACCAGATGGGCACCCGGATCAAAGCCACCTTTCTGAACATGCTCTTCACGAATATTGCCAAACCCACCAGCAATCATAATAGGCTTGTGATAACCCTTGACCCCTTGGGTGGTCGACACTTCAAAGGTTCGAAAATACCCAGCGAGATTAGGCCGACCAAATTCATTGTTAAAAGCAGCGGCGCCGATTGGCCCATCGAGCATAATCTGCAACGGTGAAACGATGCGCCCAGGCCGTCCATAGCCCAACTCCCAAGGTTGTGGTTGATCGGGTATTTCAAGATGTGAAACCGTAAAACCCGCAAGGCCAGCTTTAGGCTTTGAGCCTCGACCAACCGCACCCTCGTCACGAATTTCACCCCCGGACCCTGTCGCTGCACCCGCAAAAGGGGCAATGGCCGTGGGGTGATTATGCGTCTCCACCTTCATCAATAAGTGGATCGGTTCCTCGTGATAGGCGTATTCCCCAGTCTCGGGATCGGGGAACCAGCGTCCAGCACGATGACCAGAAACGACCGCAGCATTGTCAGAGTAAGCAGAGAGCACACCCTCACCCCCCACATGATGGGTATGTCGAATCATGCCGAATAAAGAATGCTCACAGTCGGCACCGTCAATCGTCCAGCTCGCGTTAAATATTTTATGCCGACAATGCTCCGAATTGGCCTGGGCGAACATCATCAGCTCAATGTCACTGGGGTCGCGATTGAGCTCTTGGAAAGCGGTAACAAGATAGTCAATTTCATCTTCTGCAAGAGCCAGACCTAACTGCTCGTTAGCCTGGCGCAAGGCCTCGTGCCCTCGCTCAAGAATCGCCACGCGATTAAACCGGGCAGGCTGAGCATCCTGAAAGAGCTGCGCCAGCGATGCGGTATCGGCCAGTACAGACTCAACCATTCTGTCGTGCAGCAAACTGCGAAGTTCACTCAGGCGCGCTGAATTCAGCGACGACAACCCGTGAATTACGTAACAAATAGCACGCTCGATGCGCTCAACCGCGGTGAATCCGCAGTTGTGGGCAATATCGGTGGCTTTACTCGACCAGGGAGAAATGGTGCCCAATCGGGGTACTACGATCAGACAATGATCGTCATCGGGCAGAGCTTTTCGTGCCATTTCGGCAGTGCTGGGTTGCAGCAAGCGTGCGAGTTCCGCACGATCGACTTCACCATCGTGGGCGATCGCATACAAAAAATAAGCGTCATCAAGCCGGATTCCGGAATCAAGAGTCCTCAAAGCGCTCGCCAACGCCATAAACCTTGGCGACGTCAGTGCGGAAGATCCGGGAAGAATAAACATGATGTACCTCCAGCTTTAAGAGGCAGCAGTATACCTGTGGAGGCGAAGCATCAACACATCAGACGCGGGTTTATCACACACGCTACACTAAGGGCATGGATTTTCTAAAAATCATCGCCGTTCCGCTTTTATTGTTACCGCTTTGGGGTTGTAGCGAGGATGACATCTTCCAAGAGCTGGCGGCGAACGGCGAACTCATTGTGGTGACACGAAATAGCCCTACTACCTATTATTTTGATGGCGATCAAGCCGCCGGCTTCGAGTATGACCTGCTTCAAGCCTATGCCGATGCGCGTGGATACACCCTGCGAGTCGAAGTAGCATTTACCTTAGAAGAACTCATGCGCCAACTCGATCAGGGGCAAGTTCATCTGGGCGCCGCGGGAATGGCGGTTACGAGTAAACAGGCTCAAAAACTCCTAGTCACCGACCCCTATCTAGAACAAACCCCTGTCGTCATTTACAAGAGCGGCAAACGCCGCCCTCGCCGCCTTGGAGATCTCGCCCAAAGAGATATCATCGTGCTGGGTGGTAGCAGTCATAGCGAACTCCTTGAAGATCTTATTGAACAAATACCGGCGCTCACATGGCGGGAGGTACAGGTCGGCGACACCTTAGAGCTGATGCACTTGGTTACTCAAGAGCGGGCTGAACTCGCAGTGCTGGGTGCCGACGAGTTTAGGCTTCAGCAACAACTTTACCCCCGCTTAGTGGCCGCACTCGACCTCGAAATAAAAGAACCTATCGCCTGGTATCTACCCAATCTTGTTGGTGCAGACGCCTTGAGAACGGATATCAACCGATTTCTTGCTCAGGCGCGTGAATCCGGGCTTCTGGGAAAGATCCGAGAGCAGCACTTTGGAACTACACGCTTCTCCTCAAGAATGGGGGCCTTTACTTTTAACCGAAGGGTCGAAAGCCTACTTCCCAAGTGGCAACCCCTTATCGAGACAGTTGCTAGCGAATATCAAATGGATTGGCGATTGTTAGCCGCAGTTTCCTATCAAGAGTCACACTGGAACCCCACAGCCAAATCGAGAACCGGAGTGGAGGGTATGATGATGCTAACTCGGGTTACCGCAAAAGAATTGAATGTCGATAACCGAAAGGACCCGCAACAAAGTCTGCGCGGCGGCGCACGCTTTATTAGGAATCTCCTAAGGCGTCTCCCTGCCGACATTGAGCAACCGCATCGGCTCTGGATGGCACTCGCCGCCTACAACATCGGCCTAGGCCACTTGGAAGATGCACGCATTATCGCCGAAAAGAATGGTCTGAATCCCCACCTCTGGTCCGATGTGCGCTCTCAATTACCCAAGCTTCAGAACCCTGACATTTACCCGGCGACACGATTTGGCTTTGCCCGGGGCAACGAGGCGGTCACTTATGTCGACAATATCCGCCAATACTATTCCACACTGCAGTTAATGTCCTTGGCAGATGACCGCATCCAGCCTCCGATTAACGTGGCGGAGATGGCCGCAGCAAAAAGCACTGGGATCCCAGTACCCCTAGCACTTTAGGACGCAGGGAATGCTCACGCCCGAAGGCTATTGTTCAGCCTGGGGCACGCTCGAGTAGTAGTGCCAACAGAGTAAAGCCAGTGCACTTCTGTAGGGCGTAAAAGCCAACGCAAGCTCCTCGGTCTCCTTGGCGGTAGGCCGCTCGACGAGGCACAAAAGACGCCCAAACCCCACTCGCACCGCAAGGTCGCCACTGGGCCAGACATCGGTACGACCTAAAGAAAACATCAGATACATTTGAGCCGACCAAGCGCCGAAACCCCGGATTTCCGTAATGCGCTGCAAAACCTCATCGTCAGACATTTTGGGCAGATCCAAGAGCGGTAACTCACCCTCGAGAACAGCGGCCGCTAAACTGCGAAGATAGGAAATTTTTTGCCGGGATAGGCCGGCAGCACGCAAAGTCTCGTCGTCACAGGACAACAGCATTTCGGGCTCAAGTTGACCATTGAGTGATTCTACCAAGCGTTGCGTGATGGCCTCTGCCGCCCGGGTCGATACCTGCTGCCCCACAACTATTTTGGCCAAAGAATCGAAACCATGGGCTCGCTTTCGAGCGGCGGGTAAGCCAATAAGATTTAGGGCTGTCGCAACGCGCGCATCAATATCTGCAGCCGCGTTGAGGGCTTTCTTAATATGAGCATCGGTCAGTCGATAATTGGCAACAAGTTTCACTGGCTTTAAACCCCGCACAGAGCGCTTGAAAATTAGGCCTAGCCTGACCCTAGGCCCCAACATTGGCAATGGCTTTTTTTTCGTTGACTGAAGCAGCCTCCTTGGCCACTCGTCCTTTTACGGCTTCAGCGCAGAGCACTTAACCCATAAGGCTGCCCTGATTACTCTCCCGGAAACAGCCATTTAGGAGATTTAGATTGGAGAATCAGACTTATTGTTCTTGTGACTTTCTCGCCGGTCCCGAAAGAACTGTTGAAGCAACGTGGCAGAGGCTTCTGCAGAAATCCCCTCCTCCCACGCCACGATGTGGTTCAACGCGGGATTGCTCAGGGTAGAAACCGTGCTCACCACGGCGCCCGCTTTGGGCTCTCGCGCTGCAAAAACCAGTCGGTTCACTCGCGCGTGGATGAGGGCGCCGCAGCACATAGTGCAAGGCTCTAGGGTCACATAAAGCGTGCAACCTGGCAGTCGATAATTGTTCAGCTTTTGGGCGCCCCATCGGAGTGCCAATATTTCTGCATGGGCCGTTGGATCGCAGGATGTAATCTGAGCATTACTTGCAACCGCCAGAACCTCGCCAGAATCTGCGACCAGCACCGCACCGACAGGCACCTCACCCTTAGCCCCAGCCGTGCTAGCAGCCTGTAGCGCCAGAGCCATATAGTCATGATCGTCCAAGATCTAACCCTCTATGATTTCAAAGCCCCATTGCAATCGACATGGGAGGCTAGCCTGCTGTCGGCTAGGCACTCCATCATCACTAGATTTCAACCATAAAAAAACCCCACGACATGCATCGCAGGGTTTTTCTTTCCCAAGCCTGGGAATAGCGTCATAGGCTAGGTCGCACGCCTTATGATTTGGCAGCTCGTCGCTCTTTCTCTTCCACAATCACCTTTTCCGAGACAGACGCAGGGCAAGGCAGATAGTGAGAGAATTCCATGGAGAACTGACCACGCCCAGAGGTAATCGTTCTGAGGTGTCCGATGTAACCAAACATTTCTGCCAGGGGTACATCGGCCTTAATGCGAATGCCCGTTGGCGTCGAGTCTTGGTCTTTAATCATGCCCCGACGTCGATTCAAATCGCCAATGACGTCGCCAACGTTGTCTTCAGGAGCAAAAACATCGACTTTCATCACAGGCTCGATCAGCTGAGGACCCGCCTTAGGCATTGACTGACGGTAGGCGCCCTTGGCGGCCAACTCAAAGGCAATCGCCGAAGAGTCTACGGCGTGGAAACCACCATCATTGAGCTCCACAGTCACATCGAGGACAGGGAATCCCGCAAGAGGCCCCTCTTCCATCATGACCCGGAAACCTTTTTCAATCGCGGGGAAAAACTCTTTTGGTACGTTACCGCCCACAACACTCGAGGTGAACTGATAGCCACTACCAGGCTCGCCAGGAAGAATTTTGTAGTCGATCTTTCCGAATTGACCCGAACCGCCCGACTGCTTCTTGTGGGTGTAAGAATCTTCGATTGCGCTGGTAATTGTCTCGCGATAGGCCACCTGAGGCTGGCCTACATCAAGTTCGACCCCATAGGTACGCTTCAAAATATCAACTTTAATGTCTAGGTGGAGTTCACCCATTCCTTTGAGAATGGTTTCACCCGAATCTTCGTCGGTTTCTACGCGGAAAGATGGATCTTCGGCGATCATTTTGCCAATCGCTACGCCCATTTTTTCCGTGCCCGCCTTGTCTTTAGGAGCAACGGCAATGGAAATAACCGGCTCAGGAAACACCATGGCCTCGAGGGTGCAAGGTTTTACAGTGCTACACAGGGTGTGACCGGTCTGGACGTTCTTCATGCCCACACAGGCAAAGATATCGCCCGCCTGAGCCCTGTCAATCTCGTTACGCTCATCCGCGTGCATCTCAACCATACGACCGACGCGCTCGGTTTTTCCAGTCGCAGAGTTGAGAATGGTGTCGCCTTTCTTGAGCTGCCCCGAGTAGACTCGGATAAAAGTCAGCGCGCCAAAGCGATCATCCATAATCTTGAACGCCAGCGCTCGGAAAGGCTCTTCCGTAGAAACTACCGCCTTCTCACCCGTGGGGTTACCCTCTTCGTCGGTCAGATCCTGCGGATCCACTTCAGTGGGGCTTGGCAGGTAGTCAACAACCGCATTAAGCACAAGCTGGATACCCTTGTTCTTGAAAGCTGAACCGCAGTAGGTGGGGAAAAAGTGCAGCCTGCGCGTACCTTCACGAATACAGCGCTTGATGTCGTCCAAGGACGGCTCTTCACCTTCCATGTACGACATCATGACATCGTCGTCCATCTCTACGGCAGCCTCGATGAGCTGCTCTCGATACATGGCGGCCTCATCGACCAAATCGGCGGGAATATCGGTGACTTCATAGTTCTCAGGCAGGCCCGAATCGTCCCAGATGTATGCCTTCTGCGTAAGAATATCGACCACACCGGTGAACTCGTCCTCAGTGCCGATAGGTAGGGTCATCACTAACGGGTTTGCACCCAGTACATTTCGTACCTGATCTACAACGCGGTAAAAGTCGGCGCCGATCCGGTCAAGTTTATTGACAAAGATAAGGCGAGAGACCTCAGAGTCGTTGGCGTACCGCCAGTTGGTCTCTGACTGAGGCTCAACGCCTCCTGATCCGCAGAACACACCAACGCCACCATCAAGAACTTTCAGTGAGCGGTAAACTTCAACCGTAAAATCAACGTGTCCCGGCGTATCGATGATATTTAAGCGATGATCATCCCAGAAGCAGGTCGTTGCTGCCGATTGGATGGTGATACCACGCTCCTGCTCCTGCTCCATGAAATCGGTGGTCGCGGCACCGTCATGGACTTCGCCGGTCTTGTGGATTTTACCCGTCAGCTTGAGGATACGCTCAGTCGTTGTGGTCTTACCGGCATCAACGTGTGCAAAGATGCCAATATTTCGGTAGAGGGATAAGTCTGTCATGGTTTTTGTCACCCAGTCGGAATTTGTTCTTGATTGCCTACACCCAAACCACTTGTACAGTGCACCGTTCGATGCAGGAACACATCGATGAGGCTTTCGCGGTACAGTCACCAAAAAGAGGCCGTAGACGTCGTCGCAGGGTCGTGTCAGCAACACGCCGCCAACCCTTATGCAATTTGTGGTGCGCTATGTACCACATCCGGAGTTTGAGCTGAAGGGGCTGCTGCTATTTAAGGTGGGCAAAGCGGAAAAAATACGGTTTTCTTTCCCAAAAATGCCTTTTCGCGAGTTTTTTTCCCTCATAAGCCCGCTTTCTGTCCGGCGGCCTGACAGCATCGATTTCACCAATTTCAGCACTTGAGTTTACTTGCTCACCCAAGGCCAACGTTGTTACTAAACCTGATTTGTGACGCCCACTAGCCACCTCTGGGGCTTAGACGCGTTCACGAACATAAGCCAGCACTGAACAAGACACCCGGATAGAAACCTTGCGAGCGCCCGTTACCTGATCTAGCGTGTCAACAACGTTTAGCGCAAATGAGGAAAAATGATGCCGACACTCGGCTTTGAAAGCGGCCTTCAACTGGCCGAGCGCCTGAAAAAGGGCGATCTGACCGCCGTTGAATTACTCGATTATTTTCTCGACAGGGTGCGTCGTTTTAATCCACAGCTTAACGCCATCATCGAAATGCAAGAGAGGGCGGCTCGGGCGTGGGCCATTAACGCCGACAAAGCACAGGCAGAGCAAAGCGCAGAATCCCTCGCACCCTTTCACGGGGTACCGATGACGATTAAAGAAAGTTTCGATGTCACAGGCATGCACACAACCCGTGGCAACCCAGTTTTTGAGCACCACGTCGCCAGAACCGATGCCCTGGCTGTATCGCGTCTTCGAAAAGCTGGAGCCAATATCTTTGGCAAAACTAACGTGCCTCTGGACTTGGCTGACTTTCAATCTTACAACGCCATTTACGGCACCACGAATAACCCCTGGGATACTGGGCGCACCGCTGGGGGCTCGTCAGGGGGCTCCGCGGTCGCGATGGCCGCCGGCTTATCCGGCATTGAAAACGGCTCAGATATTGGCGGCTCCATTCGAAATCCAGCACATTATTGCGGCGTGTTCGGCCACAAACCCACGTGGGGACTGTTACCACCGAGAGGGCATGCAGCGCCAGGGGTCCTGGCACAGTCTGATCTGGCCGTTATTGGCCCGATCGCGCGCAGCGCTCGAGATTTAGAAGCCCTACTGCTGGCAGAGGCAGGGCCTGATGAAATCATGGCTGGCGGCTATCGGTTGGATTTATCCCGCCCCACCTTCTCCGGTCTAAAGGAATTACGAATCGCAGCCATGGTCAACAATCCACTCGCGCCGGTGTCGCAAATTTGTGAGGCTCGGGTTGAGGGTGTGCTAGACATCATTCGGCATGCTGGAGGCCAGGTAAACTATGACGCCAGACCTGACTTCGAGTTGGGTGAAGGACATGAGGTCTACCAAAATTTACTGTGGGCCGTCATGGCTTCCCGTTCAGATGACGAAACTTATGCCCAATTGACCGCGGAGGTCGCGGCACTCGCACCCGATGATCGATCGGCACGGGCGCAAAATCTCAGAGCACGGTTTGCCACCTACCGCGACTACAGCACCGCCAATGAGGCCAGAACGCATCAACGCTGGGCCTGGCATCAGTTTTTTCAAGAGTATGACGTGATGGTGACGCCCATTATGGCCACACCGGCGTTCCCGCATGATCATCAACCCTTAGGGCAACGTACCGTCGAGGTTGATGGCGCGCCGCGGCCTTATTTTGAGCAGTTATTTTGGGCTGGGCTTGCGATTAACAGCTATTTGCCTGCCACCATTGTGCCCACAGGGACTCTCGGTGGGGGCTTGCCTGTGGGTGTTCAAATCATCGGACCTGAATTTGGCGATTTAAAGGTGCTGCACGTTGCCAAACTTTTAGAGCAGGAAGGCTTGGCGTTTGTGCCGCCCCCCGGCTACGAGGACTGAAGTTGGGCCTGAGGGTCACGTGATTCGAGCCCACATGACTGCTGTCCACTTAGGTGAAACATCTCATTCTTAGTCGTCACACAACAACGACATTTTTGCTTTGGCAAATTCAAACTCTTGGGAGGTGGTTGCGTCTACCACCATTTGCTTCGCTTGCAAGCACTCATCAGCTTCTTCTGCTGAAACTTCTGCTACGGCCGCAACCGCTGCCGCGTTGGTAGGCTGACAGTAGCCTGAAGAAATACGACGGACATTGGCAGTCTCTCCGGCTTTTTCAACGGCTACGCAATCACCTCGCACAATTTCCGTTTGATC
>JAQXAF010000101.1 GCA_029253085.1 Luminiphilus sp.
AATAGGGATCCATTAGCCGTGACCTCCGGCGGATCCGGGTAGGTCGCTACAGGCGAACGGTGACGTTCGTCGCAGATGAATGATCGTCCAAGACAGAACCCGGCTTATCGATCGGCTCACTCTATGCACCCCCACCTAGTGGGGGTGCACCTTCTTTTAACTTATTGCCTTAGGCATTAAAAATGGTTTTTATATAACCATAATGTTTTAATATTAAAGTCAGATCCGCTAATAGCAGCTAATTTGCTGTTTGGACGCGTTTTTCGGCATCCAGGAATGCTCTGCAACAGGGCTTCTGCCAACTAAGAAAATTTCTCTAAGCGACTGAAAAGAAAAGGAAATTTGCCTGCCATAGCATTGACCTTTAAATTTTTCGGGCTTATAGTGGGTAAAAGTGGGGCAAAGTGGATTTCACTGTGCTTAAGTGGGGAATACGGGTCAAGAGTGGATTAGGCTGAATGTTTCGTGGCGTACAGCACATTAATATGGACACCAAGGGGCGCTTGGCCGTGCCTGCGCGTCAGCGCGAAAGTCTCTTGGACCAATGTGGTGGGCGGGTTGTTATCACTATTGATACCCAGAGCCATTGCCTGACCCTGTATCCGTTGCCTGAGTGGGAGCGCATAGAGGCAGAAATTCAGTCACTTCCCGCCTTGAACCCCGCGGTAAAGCGTTTTCAGCGACTCATGCTCGGCTATGCCGCAGATATAGAGCTCGATGGTAATGGACGGGCACTACTGCCTCAGTCCCTGAGAGATTATGCGCATCTGGAAAAAAAGATTGTGTTGGTTGGGCAGGGCAACAAGTTAGAGCTTTGGTCCGAGGATCGTTGGCTTGCAGAGCGTGATGCTGCTTTGTCTATTGAAGCGTCTGAAGAGCTTCCGGTCGAATTGTTGTCGTTAAAGCTCTGATGAGTGGTGTGCATCAGGCTGTTTTGCTTGAGGAGGCAGTGGAGGCCCTGATGGCAGGTGGAAGTGGCTCGGGCAGTGAAGTCTACGTCGACGGAACCTTTGGTCGAGGCGGTCATTCCGCTGCAATTCTCAGAGAGCTTTCAGGCGAACAGCGTTTAGTGGCTTTTGACAAAGACCCTGAGGCCATGGAAAGCGCCAACTTGCTGATCAGCGAAAATCCTGCCTTTAGTTTTTTGCACGACAGTTTTGGCAACCTCGAGAGAGCGGGTTCCGGCTTGGCCGGGGTGCTTTTAGATTTGGGTGTGTCTAGCCCGCAGCTCGATGACGGTAGTCGCGGCTTTAGCTTTCAGCACCAGGGTCCCTTGGATATGAGGATGGATAACTCTCAAGGGGAGACCGCTGCTGAATTTATTAACTCAGCATCTGAGGCGGCGCTGCGGCGCGTGCTTTGGGATTTTGGGGAAGAAAAATTTGCTCGACGCATTGTCTCTGCTCTGGTGAAGCGAAGAATGGTAGAGCCCTTCGAGAGAACTGAAGACCTCGCGGCTGTGGTCGCTGCGGCAAATCCGGCATGGGAAAAACACAAGCATCCGGCTACTCGCACGTTTCAAGCGTTGCGTATTCACGTAAATCGCGAATTGGCTGATCTCGATGTTCTGTTGGGTAAGGTCATTGACCTCCTGGCTGTCGGGGGGCGGCTTGTGGTTATTAGTTTCCACTCCCTTGAGGACCGGCGCGTCAAAACCTTTATGCGGCGAGAGGCTCGAGGCAGAGTGCTGCCCCGAGGTGTGCCTATTCGAGATGATGAGCGTGGAGAGCGCTTGCGCCTGCTGGGTAAGCCGCGGCGCGCTGGTGAGGAGGAGTTGGCAACAAATCCACGTGCGCGCTCAGCAATTATGCGCGTGGCGGAGCGAATTGCATGATGTCCTTGCGATGGACGATGCCGCTTCTGATAGCGGCTGTCCTGATGTCTTGCCTTGCAATCATTCACAGCACTCACGCGACTCGAGCCCATTACGCTGATTTACAGCGCCTTGAGGGCACGCATTGGTATCTTCAAGAAGATTATAGTCGTCTTATGCTTGAGCGAAGCACGCTGGCAAGTCCGCACCGTATCGCCAAGATGGCACAAGATGAATTGATTATGCGCGCCCCTGACCTTGCAGCGTATCGCACGATAGTTGAGGGGGCATATTAGTGGCTAGGAATGGGGTTACACCAGTCCCCGGGATGCCCTGGCGGCTCGTCACCGTGGTCGGTCTACTGATGATTTTAGCGGCCTCGGTGGTGGGGCGGTTGGTGTTGATTCAGGTTGTTGATCAGGAGCGAGGCGCGGAGTTTTTACGTGAACAGGGAGCGATGCGGGCTGTTCGCTCCGCTGAAATCCCTGCGTATCGTGGCATGGTTACGGACCGCCGCGGTGAGCCGCTAGCGATCAGCACGCCTGTTATTACGTTATGGGCGGACCCTCAGATACTCCGTGATTCGACCAAGTTGGGAGTTTTGGCGAATATTCTGGGTCAGTCTGAAGAGCAGCTGCAGCAGCGTCTTGATCTCTACTCCGACAAGCGGTTTATGTACCTTGCGCGTCATCAAACCCCTGATTTCGCACGTCGTGTTCTTGGCTTAAAAATTTCCGGTGTGGGTGGCAAGCGAGAGTATCGCCGCTTTTACCCTGCGGGTGAGGTGGCGTCGCAGATTGTTGGCCTGACGAATGTTGACGGCAAAGGTATCGCTGGGCTTGAAAAGGCCTACGAAGAAGTGTTGCACGGCCGCGTTGGGAAAAAGCGCTATATCAAGGATTTGCACGGAGACGCTATTCGGGATGTTGGAGTCGTGCGTGAAGCGCGGCCCGGACAGGCAGTGGAGTTGGCCATTGATTTACGCCTTCAATATCTCCAGCACCGCGAGCTACAGCGGGCCATGGTCGAGACCGGCGCGGAGGCTGGTGCGGCGGTTACTTTAGATGCATGGACAGGTGAAATTTTGGCCATGACTAACCATCCTGTCTTCAACCCAAACAGTCGTTCTGCTTTCGATTATGCGGCAACCCGAAATCGGGTGGTGACCGATGCCTTCGAGCCCGGCTCAACCATGAAGCCGCTGACATTGGTGGCGGCTCTGGAGACCGGTACGTTTACGCTAGATTCCGTTATCGACACGTCGCCAGGAAGAATTCGAGTCGGCAGAAAAGTGCTGCCCGATCCTTTGAATTATGGTGCGATTTCGGTGTCGCGAGTGATAGAAAAATCAAGTCAGGTCGGGGTGACGAAGATGGCGCAAGCGATTGGTCACGAGCCCGTCTTATCGGTCTATCGTAGATTTGGCTTGGGCGAGCCTTCCAGTATTGGTTTCCCCGGAGAGCGTTCCGGTAGTTTGCCGAACCGCGAACGTTGGAGCGAGATAGAAAAGGTGACTCTCGCCTTTGGCTATGGACTCACTGCTACGCCCCTCCAGTTGGCGCAAGCCTATGCTATTTTCGCAAATCAGGGCCGGCGAGTGCCGCTGACGCTATTAAAGCGCGGGGACGGTGAGCAGGCTCCCGTCGAGCGTGTGATCAGTGAAGAAGTTGCCAAGCAGGTGTTGACGGTGCTTCATCGGGTTACTGGAAGTGAAGGTACGGCTAAAAAGGCGCGAGTGCCGGGCTTCTCAGTCGGCGGTAAAACCGGCACGGTTCACAAAGTAGGCCCCAGTGGCTATCTGCCTGATCAATACCTGGCGCTATTTGTGGGTGTGGCGCCTATGGATAATCCGCGTTATGTCACGGCGGTTGTTATTGATCGCCCTCAGGGCGACAGTTACGGCGGTGGTGCGGCGGCAGCCCCTGTCTATGCCCGGATAACCGATGGCGTTTTAAGATTGCGCAATCAGCGTCCCGAGGTAGAGGCCGAGGCACCGGCGCAGCTCGCCAGTTTTGGTGGTGGTCAGTGACCGCCTTGGCGAGCCACCAGCAAACACTGGACCGTATTCATACGGCCCTGCCTGACATTGCGTGGCCGAATATCAGCGGTCATATGACCCTCGACAGTCGTACGGTTGGCGCGGGTGATATTTTTGTTGCCCTGCCTGGCGTCGAGCATGACGGAAGGGACTACATCCAGCAGGCGCTGGCTCAGGGGGCGGCCTTAGTACTGGCAGAGGCCAATGGCTTGAGCGGCTCCACTGGTGCGGATTCCAATAGCTGTGTGGTCAGCGTGTCTAATCTTGGTGCTGAATTGCCAGGGCTAGCCAAAGACTTCTATCGGGATCCCAGTCAGGCAATGGCATTAGTTGCTGTTACTGGCACCAACGGTAAAACATCAGTTGTCGAGTTCGTTGGGCAGCTGCTGAGAACTTTGGGGTTTGAGGCGGGCTGTATGGGTACCTTGGGCTCTCGCCTGAAAGCGGCCCCAGCAGACGCGATCAACACGACGCCAGATGTGCTGACTATCAACCACCAGCTTGCGGGCTGGCGGCGCCAAGGCGTTAAGCACGTTGCTCTCGAGGCCTCATCACATGCGCTGCATCAGGGTCGGTTAGCGTCCTTGTCACTGCACACTGGGGTTTTCACAAATCTTACTCGGGACCACCTTGACTATCATGGTAATGAGGCTGACTACGCAGCGGCAAAGTTATCGCTGTTTAATACTTTCAGCCTCAAGCGATCAATCTTCAATGCCGATGATCCGGTCGCAAGCCAAGTTTCGACGGTGGCGGGAGCATCGGCAATCGGTATCAGTCTGGAGGGTGCTAAGGCTCAGGTGCAGGTCGCTATTCGGTCGATGCGTCCCATGGTCTTGAGGATTCAAAGTCCTTGGGGAGCTGCCGAAATAAATCTTGAGCTCAGTGGCCGTTTTAATGCCTTCAATGTTGTTGCAGCGATTGTTGCAGTGACTGGACTAGGCCTTGATTTCCACCAGGTTTGCGCTGCTGCAGAAAGTTTGAAACCTGTACCGGGTCGCATGGAGCGAATTTTAATGTCCGGTAATCGCTTGGCCGTCGTCGATTATGCCCACACGCCAGATGCACTTGAAAGTGCTTTGCAGACGTTACGTGGTGAGACCAAGGGGCGGCTTTGGGTGGTATTTGGTTGTGGCGGTGATCGTGATTCTGGCAAGCGGTCTTTGATGGGGCGGTCAGCCGCTCTATGGGCCGATCACATCGTTATCACGTCGGATAATCCTCGTGGCGAGGTGCCCGAGAAAATTATCGAAGATGTGCTTTCCGGATGCGGCGACGAGGCAGAGGTGGTGGTTGATCGTGCGGCGGCTATTCGTCACGCATTGGCGCTGGCTGAGTCGGGCGATACGGTTTTGGTCGCCGGTAAGGGGCACGAGGATTATCAGGACATAGCCGGTGTTCGCCTTCCGTTTTCGGACCAGCAGGTTCTAGCCGAGCTACAGAGTTTTGATGGAGCGCGATCATGATTGCGCCGCTATCAGTCACTGATTTTGCGGCTCGCTGCGGCGCAGAGCGCCTTCGTGATGTCGATAACTTGTTGGAGGTTTCTGGTTTGGCCATCGATAGCCGGCAGGTAAGGCCTGGCGACCTGTTTGTGGCGATGCCGGGAATTAAAGTCGATGGACATGACTATTTGGACGCGGCCCTAGAGCGGGGTGCCGGGGCGGCTCTCGTGCAGCAAGAAGTGAACAGTTCTTTGCCCCAATTGATCGTGGGTGATGCGGAGGCTGCTTTGCAGACTTTTGGTGCTATGACTCGCGCAGCCTATGACGGCATTTTGATTGGAATTACAGGCAGTGCAGGGAAAACAACTGCAAAGAATATGTTGGCTGAAATTCTCTCTCGGGCCGGCAAAGTGGTTGCTACGAAGGGCAATCAAAATAATGAACTGGGTGTCCCGCTGACACTTGCAGACCTCAGTGCTGACACGGAATATGCGGTTCTTGAGTTGGGTGCCGGGAAGCCTGGCGACATTGCTAGACTTTGTGAAATGGTACGCCCAAACATTGCGATCTTGCTTAATGTTGCTCCGGCGCACCTCGCAAACTTTGGCAGTCTTGACGCTATTTCTGAGACTAAAGGTGCATTACTGGATGATTTGCCTGCTGACGGATTAGCGGTCGTTAATGCTGATGACCCCCGTGTTGGCGACTGGCAAAGCCGCGCCAGACCGACCCGATGTCTGACCTTTGGCGTGACCAGCGACGCTGACTACCAGGTGATAGACCTGCAACTGAAGGGCTTCTCAGGTTCCGCTTTTAGGCTGCAAACACCAGAGCAGGCCTTTGAAGTCACGTTGAATGTGCCTGGGCGGCAAGGCATCTATAACGCCTTGGCGGCGGCGGCAGTCGCCGATGCCTTGGGTGTCAGTGCTATTGCGATTCGAGAGGGTCTCGCGGCGGTGAAGCCTGCCCCGGGTCGAGGTGGTGTTGCCGTTTTGTCTCAAGACGTCGCACTGATCGACGACACGTACAACGCCAATCCCGTGGCTGTGCGGGCGGCTATAGACGTGCTGGCTTCTGAGTCTGGCTGCCGGCGTTTGGTGTTGGGAGCAATGCTGGAGCTAGGACTCGATCAAGAAAAATTGCATGCAGAAATAGGGAATTATGCTCGAGAAGTCGGATTAGAGGAGCTGTGGGCCGTTGGATCTGAGGCTGCTCCGGCAGCAGCTGCATTTGGTGAGGGGGCGCGTTGTTTTGCTGACGCGAGTGAGCTTATCAAGTATTCGCCGACACTCCAGGGCGCCAATACAACAGTGGTAAAGGCATCTCGAGGCGCTCAGTTGGAGGTTGTAGTCAATCACTGGCTGGCTGGGGGTGAAGGTATATGTTGACTTGGCTAATGGGCGAGTTAATCGCGTTCGATGCGGGATTCGCCGTCTTTCAATACATCACTTTACGAGGAATCCTATCCGCAGCGACAGCGCTCTTGATCTCGTTGTGGGTGGGACCCTGGATGATCGCTCGTCTTGATCAGCTGCAAATCGGTCAGTCTGTTCGTAACGACGGTCCCGAGAGCCACCTTGTGAAGTCGGGTACGCCGACCATGGGGGGGGCGCTAATCATTGTTGCGATTGTTGCTGGAAGTCTGATTTGGGGGGATTTACAAAGTCGGTACCTTTGGGTGGCCGTGCTAACAACATTGGCATTTGGAGCTATTGGCTGGGTTGATGACTACCGAAAAGTGGTTGAAAAAAATTCTCGAGGGTTGCCGGCGAGATGGAAATATTTTTGGCAGTCGGTTGTTGGTTTCGCCGCAGCAATATTCCTCTACAGCAGCGCGGTAAATCCTGAAGAAACGATTCTCTACGTGCCATTTTTTAAAGATGTGGGATTGCCTCTGGGTCTATTTTTTATTCCGTTTTCCTACTTGGTCATTGTGGGCACGAGTAACGCGGTGAATCTTACGGATGGCCTTGATGGGTTGGCGATTTTACCAACAGTCATGGTAGCCACGGGACTAGGCACTGTTGCCTATCTGTCGGGGCACACTTTTTTCGCAGAGTATTTGAATATCGCCTATCTGCCCGGGGCGGGGGAGTTGGTCATTTTCTGTGGCGCGATAGCTGGAGCGGGCCTTGGTTTTCTGTGGTTCAACACCTATCCCGCGATGGTCTTTATGGGTGACGTGGGCGCGCTTGCTTTAGGGGCTGCGCTCGGTGTGGTTGCCGTCATTATCCGACATGAAATTGTCCTCTTCATTATGGGAGGTATTTTCGTCATGGAAACGGTTTCGGTCATTATTCAGGTGTCATCTTTTAAGCTCAGGGGCAAGCGGGTATTTCGCATGGCACCCATACACCACCATTTTGAGCTAAAGGGATGGCCCGAGCCCCGTGTCATTGTCCGGTTTTGGATTATTACAGTGATGCTCGTTTTATTCGGTCTAGCGACCCTGAAGTTGCGATGAGGGCCTGCCAATGACAGCGCGTCTTATCGCATCGGAAGAGCGTCGAGCCGTCCTGGGACTCGGTGTCACGGGTCAATCGGTGGCGCGTTGGTGGCGGCGTCAGGGCTGTCCGTTTGTGGCCTTGGATACACGCCCCGAAATGTCTGACTCACTTTCGGTAAGGCAAGCGGTTGGAGCAGAAACGCCGCTGCATTTTGGTGATATTGACCCGTCGGTATTAGAGGGTATTACCGAACTCATTGTTTCTCCCGGCGTTGCTTTGGAGCACCCCCTAGTGCAGTACGCCCTTGCTAATGAAGTTCGAGTCATGGGCGATATTGATTTGTTTGTAGCGGCTACCTCAGCACCTGTCATTGGAATTACTGGTTCTAACGGTAAATCTACGGTGACTGCACTGCTTGCCTCAATGCTGAGTGCTTGCGGCAAGCGCGTAGCCATTGGCGGAAATTTTGGGACGCCTGCCCTCGATTTGCTCGACCAAGTGGCAGATTTCTACGTGTTGGAGCTCTCTAGCTTCCAACTAGAACGTGCCCAGCAGCTCAACCTTGCGGTGGCCACCGTTCTCAACTTGTCGGCCGATCATCTTGATCGGCACGGCAGTATGCCTCGTTACCATCACGCTAAACATAAGATTTTTCAGGGTGCGCATGCAGTGGTGGCCAATAGGGCAGACTCGCTGACGCTGCCGTTGTTAAACGGTGGCACCCGGCAGGTCCTTTGGCGACCAACCGATCCCGATCTCGAGGAGTTCGGAATTCGGCAGTTAGACAACATTCCCTATATTTGCTGCGGTTTTACGCCGCTATTGCCGATTTCGGAACTCAAACTTAAGGGGCTGCACAACCTTGATAACGTGCTAGCCGCCCTGGCGTTGGGCGTAGCTCTCGACCTGCCCTTGGAGGGATTGATTGAGGGGTTGAAGGGCTTTTCAGGACTACCCCACCGTTGTGAACTGGTTCTTGATGATGCCGGCGTTAGCTGGATTAACGATAGCAAAGGTACGAATGTCGGTGCCACCCGCGCCGCACTTGCAGGACTTGGGGCCCAGCAAAACGTTGTACTGATTGCTGGTGGCGTAGGGAAGGGACAAGATTTTACGGCTTTGGTGCCTGAAGTTCGAGATCACTGTCGGCGCGTTTTAACTTTGGGTGAGTCTGCCCGAGAAATTGAGTTGGCTCTAGGGGCCCACACTCCCGTGCAGCGCGTTGACTCATTGGAAGATGCCGTCGCCAAGGCTGGGTCGCTGGTTCAGTCTGGCGACGTGGTTTTGTTGTCACCGGCTTGTGCTAGCTTCGATCTTTACTCGGGGTTTGAAGCGCGGGGTGCGGCTTTTTGCGCTGCCGTGATGAGCCGCGTGGAGCATAGGCCATGATCGGTGTATCTGCTCAGCCTCATATTAGGCTCGATCCGATGCTGTCTGGTATTAGCGTGGCGCTTGTTTTGGTTGGTTTGGTCGCCATAGCCTCTGCCTCCGTCGGTTACGGCGAGTGGCATTTTAATAACCCCTGGCATCACACCATCAGGCACTGCATTTATTTGGCGTTAGCTATTTGTATGGGCGCGGTGGCTTACCGTGTGCCGGTGGAGGTATGGCAAAAGACCTCGGGGCTCTGGCTGCTTCTCGCTCTCGCACTGTTAATGCTTGTCTTGGTTCCCGGGGTGGGTCGAAATGTTAATGGTAGTCAGCGATGGCTTCCCCTAGGTCCCTTAACCGTTCAGCCTTCTGAAGTCGCAAAATTTGCATTGGTTATCTATACGTCGAGTTTCTTGGTTCGACATGCAGAGGCGGTGCAGCGTCATTGGCACGGCCTAGCTAAACCGGTTGCTGTTTTAGGTGTTACAGGACTGCTGTTGCTGATGGAACCAGATTTTGGAGCCACGGTTATTTGCACTGGTACGGTCTTCGGTATGTTGTTTTTAGGGGGCGCTCGGCTCTCCTATGTTTTGTTGCTCGTCGGCACTGCGATTGCGGCGTTGGTCGTGATGATTGTGAGTGCGCCCTATCGACTGCAGCGGTTAACCGCATATACCGACCCCTGGCAGGACCCTTTTGGGTCGGGTTTTCAGCTCATTCAGTCTCTAATTGCCTATGGAAGAGGTGAGTGGTGGGGCGTGGGCCTAGGCAACAGTATTCAAAAGTTATTTTATCTTCCAGAGGCTCATACCGATTTTGTTTTTTCCATCTGGGCTGAAGAAACTGGCTTTTTTGGCGCTTTGCTGGTGATTGTTTTATACGGCGCTCTTATTGGAAGAATACTTTGGGTTGGGCGCCGTGCGGAACGGGATGACGAGGGGTTCCCGGCCTATATTTGCTATGGCGTTGCGCTCATCTTTTCTGGGCAAGCTTTTGTCAACATGGGCGTGAGCTCTGGTCTGCTTCCGACAAAGGGACTGACCCTGCCTTTTATCAGCTATGGTGGTTCAAGTTTGATCATGAGCTGCATCATGCTGGCGGTCGTGCTGCGTATCGAGCGCAGTTCGCGATCTTATGAGGGGGGGCAGGCATGATGGCTGCACCTCGGATTTTGATTATGGCTGGGGGGACAGGAGGTCACGTTTTTCCGGCATTGGCAGTGGCACAGGTGCTGGAAGCTCGAGGGTGGCTGGTCGACTGGGTTGGAACTGCACGCGGGTTGGAGAGTCGAGTTGTCCCAGCTCACGGATTTACGCTGCACACCCTACCTGTGCAGGGCCTGAGGGGGAAAGGCTTGCTGTTTCGGGTCAAATCCCTTGTCGCTCTAATCGCCTCTTTCGTAGCCTCTCTTAGCTTGTTACTCAAGGTAAAGCCGCGCGCTGTTTTAGGTTTCGGAGGTTATGCTTCGGGCCCCGCTGGTGTGGCCGCATTTCTTTTGCGTCGGCCGCTAGTTGTCCATGAACAAAATGCCGTTGCCGGTACGACTAACCGCTGGCTAGCGCCGGTAGCAAAGCAAGTTTTATTGGGTCTTCCCGGTGCCTTTAAAATCGGTGCGGGTTACCGATTGATGGGCAATCCAGTGCGCGCTGAAATTTCGGCTCTTTATGACCTAAAAGACGAAATTCCCAATGTGTTCAACATTGACCGGCCAATGCGATTACTGGTTGTCGGTGGAAGCTTGGGTAGTAGTCCATTGAATTCTGGCGTTCCCAATGCGCTGGCAAGGCTCCCTGATGAGAGTCTGGTGCGCCTGCAAATACGCCACCAGTGCGGGGGGCCGCACGTCGAAGCAACGCAAAATCAGTATGGGTCTGTTGCGGCTGCATCGATTCAAGTTTTACCTTTCATTGAAGATATGGCCGCTGCCTACCGATGGGCAGATTTAGTGGTGTGCCGGTCCGGGGCGTTAACCGTCAGTGAGCTTATGGTAACCGGCACGGCCAGTGTTCTAGTGCCCCTTCCCCACGCCATTGACGATCATCAGACGCACAACGCGCGAATTCTTAGCGCGTCGGGTGCGGGTTGCTTGCTGCCTCAAGATTCCAGTTTGGAGCCACAGCTGAGCGCATTATTACAAGGCTTTATTGCATCCCCTCAGCGCCTTAAAACGATGACAGGCAATGCCCGTAGTCTCGCTATGCCCAATGCGGCTGTTGCAGTTGCTGAAGCCATAGAGGAGGTCTCTCTTGTCCATTGAACCCTCCAAAATTATGAGCCAACAAATGGGCGGTATCCAACATGTCTTTATGTTGGGTATTGGCGGTTCCGGCATGAGTGGTATTGCTGAAGTATTAGCGCAGCTTGGCTACCAAGTGTCGGGATCTGATATTGAGGATGGCTCCGTCGTGGAGCGCCTTCGCAATATGGGTATTAAGGTGCATGTCGGTCATGACACCCAGAATATCCAAGGGGCAGATGTTTTAGTCACATCAAGCGCCATCCCGAGTGATACCCCAGAGTTAATCGCAGCGCGCAAGGCACGAATTCCAGTGGTGCCTCGCGCTGAAATGCTGGCAGAGCTTATGCGTTATCGGCAGGGAATTGCTGTTGCAGGGACCCACGGTAAAACAACGACAACCAGCCTGTTGGCATCGGTTTTTGGTGAGGCGGGGGAAGACCCGACTTTTGTGATTGGCGGATTACTTAATAATGCGGGCAGTAATGCGCGCTTAGGTGCTGGGCAATACCTCATTGTCGAAGCTGATGAGAGCGATGCATCTTTTCTCCACTTGCTGCCTATGGTGAGTGTCGTAACGAATGTCGAGGCTGATCATATGGATCACTATGCCGGCGATATTGGAAATTACGAGCAGGCCTTTCTTGATTTCTTACATAATTTGCCGTTCTACGGCTTAGCTATTTTGTGTCTAGATGACCCGGGTGTGCAGCGACTGTTGCCGCAAATTACCCGCAGAGTTGTGACCTACGGCCGAGACAGCGAGGCAGACTATTGTGTGTCGTCGATTGCAGTCACTGGCTTGCAAACGAGCTTCGTTCTGGGCAGGCCTCAGGGTCGATCGTCACTCAACATCAATCTCAATATGCCGGGAGACCACAACGCCTTAAATGCGGCAGCCGCGGCGGCAGTGGCCACTGAGCTTGGCTTGCCAGATGACGCCATTGAGAATGGTCTCTCACAGTTTTCTGGTGTGGGACGCCGGTTCAGCCCCCTAGGGGAAGTTGTGTGGCGCGGAGGTGTTGCGCAGATGATTGATGACTATGGTCATCATCCCTCGGAGGTGCGTGCCACCCTCAATGCGGCCCGAGCGGCATTTCCTGGCCGGCGCATCGTTATGGTTTTTCAGCCGCACCGATTCTCAAGGACGCGAGATTTCTATGAAGATTTTGTGGCAGTGCTATCCGATTGCGATTTGCTGGTTCTGCTAGATGTCTATTCCGCGGGTGAGGATCACATTGCTGGGGCTGACGCTCGATCTTTAGCCCGCAGTATTCGGCAGCGCGGGGCTATTGATCCCGTATTTGCCCCCGATATTAAAAGCGTACCTGCGGTCTTGTGCGATGTTTTAGAGCCGGGAGATCTGTTGCTAACTCAGGGGGCGGGCAATATTGGCCAGCTAGCGCGACAGGTGGCAGAGGCCGACTGTCTTGAGGTGTTGTTGTGACTTCGGCGTTGTTAACAGGTGTTCGATTCGCCGTGCTTATGGGCGGCGCCGCTGCCGAGCGAGAAATTTCATTACAAAGTGGTGAGAACGTGGCCTTGGCTTTGGAGGGAGCGGATTGTCGAGTGACTCGCATTGACCCTGCGACAGAGCAATGGGCGGAGCAGCTGTCGGGCATCGACTTTGTCTTCAATTTACTCCACGGACCCGGAGGAGAGGACGGTGTATTGCAGGGGCTTTTTGATGTAATGAACTTGCCTTACAGCGGTTCAGGTGTGCTGGGTTCGGCGCTGACTATGGATAAGGTCCGCACCAAGCAGCTTTGGCTAGGAATGGGTTTGCCCACGCCTGAGTTCGCATTGCTGACAGCAGATACCGATTGGTCTGGGCTTATAGAACAGTATGGGACGCTGTTTGTGAAGCCTGCCCTTGAAGGTTCCTCCATAGGCATGAGCAAAGCGAGTACCCCTGAGCAACTTGAGGCGGCCTGGGAGCGAGCACGCGCTTACAAAGGCGGGGTTATTGCTGAGTGTTTTGTTGCCGGCGCGGAGTATACGGTTTCTATATTGGGTGACCGAGCACTTCCAGCAATACGCATTGAACCCGCATCTGAATTTTATGACTTTGACGCGAAATACGTATCCGATTCTACGGGCTTTTTCTGTCCATCTGGATTGACCGCGAGTGAGGAGGCTGAGCTTGCAGCTTTGGCCTTGAGGGCTTTTGCTGCGGTCGATGCGTCGGTTTGGGGTCGGGTCGATGTCATGCGAGATATTGCTGGTGCTTGGCAGTTATTAGAGGTCAACACCATTCCGGGAATGACTAGCCATAGCCTGGTCCCTATGGCGGCCCAAGCCGCCTCAATGACACTGATCGATCTGATGGCTGAAATCTATCGGCTCAGCATGGAGGCTCGATATGCCTCGTAAACACGGGCGACAGGCGGTTCGTAATAAAACGGTTGTGGAAAGCGTGTCTTGGCAGCAACGCTTGCAGCGATTGCTGTTGAAACTTGTTGTGACGTTTGGGTGCTTAGCCGTGTTGCTGGGTGCTTTCGTCACAGGATCTCACCTCTTAGATTTGCGTGTTGAACAATTGGTTTTAGAGGGTGCTGTGGAGCACGTCGCTGTGAGCGAGCTGGAGGCGCAACTTGCCCCCACCCTGCAGGCGGGTTTCTTGACCCTTGATCTTGATGAAGTTCGTGGGCAGTTAGAGAGCATGCCTTGGGTCTATCGTGCCGGGGTTCGAAGACGCTGGCCAAATATTGTTGTGATTGAAATTGAAGAGCAGCGGCCTATTGCGCGCTGGGGGTTGGATGGTTTTCTGAATCACGAGGGCGAATATTTTCCCGCTGCTTTTGCCGATCGCTGGTCTGAATTGGCCCGTCTAGAGGGGCCTAAAGGATCTGAGCACAGTATGACGCGCCGCTATCAGAGTCTTGAGGCACTGCTGGAGCCCACTGGGCTGCAGGTTGTGGCATTGCATGAGGATTCCTTGGGGCAAGTCAGTGCCGAACTTCACAACGGCGTATTGCTAGCACTTGGTGCCGAACACCATCGAGGACGAATTGGACGATTTGTCACGCTATGGCGTGAGCAGCTCTCGGAGCAGCCTGTCATGCGGGTAGATATGCGTTACGAGCACGGAGCAGCAGTGGCGTTGCTGCCGACATCGCAATGGGCCGTGGGAAATTTTCCGCCGGCTAACTGGCAGGAGACACCATGATGGTTAACACACCTGAAAAACGCATGATCGTTGGGTTGGATATCGGAACATCGAAGGTCGTCGCCGTAGTGGGTGAAGTTGATGGTGAGGGCACGATTGAGGTTGTCGGAATCGGTTCCCACCCCTCTCGGGGCATGAAGAAAGGCGTAGTGGTCGATATTGAGTCAACGGTTAATGCCATTCAGCGGGCGGTGGAAGAGGCCGAGCTCATGGCGGGCTGCCAGATTCATTCGGTTTATGTGGGGATTGCCGGCAGCCATATCCGCTCGATGAACTCCCATGGAATTGTTGCGATTCGGGAGGGGGAAGTTGTCCCAGCGGATGTTGAACGCGTTCTCGATGCGGCTCAGGCGGTGGCGATCCCTGCAGACCAGAAAGTACTGCATGTGTTGCCCCAAGAGTATGTCATCGATAATCAAGGCGGTATTAAAGAACCGCTTGGAATGTCGGGCGTGCGACTGGAAGCTAAGGTTCACCTGGTTACCTGTGCCGTAAATGCGGCCCAGAACATTGAAAAGTGCATTCATCGCTGCGGTCTTGAGGTGGATGGAATCATTTTGGAGCAGCTGGCCTCAAGTTTTTCAGTAGTTACCCCTGATGAGCGTGATCTGGGAGTTTGTCTCGTCGATATCGGTGGCGGGACCTCAGATATCGCCATCTTTACAGATGGTGCCATTCGTCATACTGGGGTTATTCCCATAGCGGGTGATCAGGTCACCAGTGATATTGCTATGGCTTTGCGAACTCCCACCCAGCATGCGGAAGAGATCAAGATTCGATACGCCTGTGCGCTAGCGCAACTAGCCGGCGCCGAAGAAACGATCAAAGTGCCCAGTGTTGGTGATCGGCCACCGCGAGATTTATCACGTCAGTCATTAGCCGAAGTGGTTGAGCCTCGCTATGACGAGTTATTTACGCTGATTTTGGCCGAAATTCGCCGGTCAGGCTTTGAAGAATTGATACCGGCGGGGGTTTTGTTAACGGGTGGAACTTCCAAAATGGAAGGCGCCGTAGAGCTGGCGGAAGAAATCTTCCATATGCCTGTTCGACTGGGGGCACCTCAGTACGCCAAAGGCCTCAGCGACATTATTAGAAATCCAATTTATGCCACAGCGGTTGGTTTGCTGATTTATGGCGCCCGCGACGACGAGTCTTCGGGTATGCCTAAAGGTCGTCAGCTGGCTAGTGGCTTCGTTACACGAATTCGTGACTGGTTTGGAAGGCACTTCTGAAAATTTTCAGAATGCCTGACAAGGGGAGTGCCCGGGTGACACTGGGCTTGGTAAAAAAAGGGGAGAGTGTCCATGTTTGAATTAGTCGATAACGCACCGCAGAGCGCGGTTATAAAGGTGGTCGGTGTTGGTGGTGGCGGTGGTAATGCCGTTCGGCACATGATCGAAAATAACGTAGACGGTGTGGATTTTATTTGTGCCAATACGGATGCCCAGGCTTTGTCAGATATAGCTGCGAAGACCGTTCTGCAATTGGGGACCGGTATTACCAAAGGCCTTGGAGCGGGTGCGAACCCGGACATTGGTCGGGCGGCGGCAATGGAGGATCGTGATCGGATTGCCGATGCGCTGCATGGCGCCGATATGGTGTTTGTGACAGCAGGTATGGGCGGCGGAACCGGTACCGGTGGAGCCCCTATTGTGGCTGAAGTAGCGCGCGAGATGGGTATATTGACGGTTGCTGTGGTGACACGTCCATTTTCCTTCGAGGGTAAATCCCGCCTCAAAATCGCAGAAGCAGGACTTGGGGAACTTGAGCAGCACTGTGACAGTCTAATCACGATACCCAATGAAAAGTTGCTGGAGGTGTTGGGCAAAAATACCAGTCTCTTAGATGCCTTCAGAGAGGCCAATGATGTACTTTTGGGGGCTGTGCAAGGTATCGCTGAGCTGATCATCCGTCCTGGCATGATAAACGTGGACTTTGCTGACGTTCGCACGGTGATGTCAGAAATGGGTGCGGCCATGATGGGTACTGGCCAGGCCTCGGGAGAGAACCGGGCGCGAGAGGCTGCAGAGCGCGCGATTAACAGCCCGCTGCTTGATGATATTGACGTAAGCGGTGCCAAAGGCGTGCTGGTCAATATAACGGCGGGAATGGATTTGTCGTTGGGCGAGTTCGCCGAAGTTGGCGATACGATCGAAGAATATGCGTCTGAGGACGCAACGGTAGTGGTCGGTACGGTGATTGATCCGGACATGGCAGATACCTTAAAAGTGACGGTGGTCGCAACCGGTCTGGGTGGTGCAGAAGCTCGAGTGCCCTTAGCGGTCATAGACCGGAAGCCCCTAGAAACTTTGGGTGTCACTTCGCCAAGCTATGGCGAAACTTATGATCTGCCACCAGGCAAGCGAGCACGTGTCGCGCAGTCGGGAGGGGCACAGCAGGCGGTGGCGCCTGCAGAGAGCGGCGCAGAGGAGTATTTTGATATTCCTGCATTTCTGCGACGTCAGGCGGACTAACCATGACTGGTGGTCCGCCCAGCTAATGTAGAGGGTGCGACCATGATTAGACAGAGAACGTTGCGGAATCCAATCAAGGCGACGGGTGTTGGTTTACATACGGGCGAGAAGGTTTTTTTGACTCTAAGCCCCGCACCCATCGACAACGGTATTGTATTTCGGCGCACTGACCTCTCCCCGGTGCAGGAAATCCCCGCCTGCGCCCAAAGTGTCGGTGACACAACGCTCTCTACCAGCTTGGGGCTGGGCGATGCGCGAGTCTCTACGGTTGAGCATCTGCTGTCAGCCATGGCGGGTTTAGGCATCGACAATGCTTTTGTCGATGTCACCGCTCCCGAAGTCCCCATCATGGACGGTAGTGCGGGTCCATTCGTATTTTTGCTCCAGTCTGCCGGCATTGAAGAGCAGGCGGCGGCGAAGAAATTTATTCGTATTAAGCGCCCCGTTACAGTTCGAGACGGTGATAAACAGGCGAGTTTATTACCCTTTGAGGGTTTCAAGGTCGCATTTTCAATTGATTTTGATCACCCAGTTTTTAATGACCGTTCAGCGTTTGCAGAGATTGACTTCTCAACCACGTCTTTCGTGAGGGAGGTTAGTCGGGCAAGAACCTTCGGTTTCATGCACGAAATAGAATACCTGCGAGCCCAAGGGTTGGCGCGCGGCGGTAGTGTTGATAACGCGATCGTGGTCGATGAATTTCGCATCTTGAATCAGGATGGGCTGCGTTACGAGGACGAGTTCGTAAAGCATAAGGTTCTCGACGCCATTGGTGACCTGTATCTCTTGGGGCACAGCTTGATCGGGGAATTTCGCGCCCACAAGTCAGGACATGCGCTGAATAATGCCGTGCTGCGTGCGCTGTTAGCACAGGAGGATGCCTGGGAAATGGTGACCTTCGAGGACGCTGAAAAGGCCCCAATATCCTATGGTCCCGCCCCGGCTTTGGTCACTGCCTGATCTTTTGCCGAAGGTATTTGCGCTGTATTGATTGAATTTGCCGGCTTTCCCGCAGCGGCGCTGCGTGGCATAGTATGGCCCCCTAGAAGCTGAGCCCCCTGATTTGAAACTGATCTTCGTCCAAAAGACCGCCGCATCCCGAACGCTGGAGATTGGTCGTTGGTCGTGGGCCGCCCTATCTGTTATCTGCATCGGCCTGCCTCTAGGTTTAATGGCCATGGGTTATGAGCTGGGACAGCGTCAGGGCACCTCAAGCGCTCAAGAGGCGAGGCTTTCTGATGCAGAACTGACCGCAAGCCGCAGGGCTGGTGAGTTGGCACAGCTATCTGCTGATGCACGTCGAAAGCTGGAGGCGATGACTCGCAGACTGGCTGAGCTTCAGGTAAGAGTGACAAGGCTGGACGCACTGGGGACGCACCTCACAGCCCTGGCCGGTCTGGAGGGTGGTGAATTCAATTTTGCCGTCGAGCCAGCTCTGGGCGGGCCTATGTTGCCGCTGCAATCAGAACCGCAAGACTCGTCGCCAGGCCCACTCGAAGATTCTTTTGATTTAATGTCAGCAACACTGAGCGATCGGGAGGTGCAACTCGAGATATTGGCTGGACTCCTGTTTGATGCTGAAGCGCAAGCTGAGGCGATTCCCTCGGGTCGTCCCGTACTTGGTGGTTGGTTATCCTCGCGCTACGGGAGTCGCACCGATCCCTTTACGGGAAAGCGAGCCTGGCATCAAGGCATTGATTTTGCAGGCGCTGATGGTGATGAAATTATTGCTGTAGCCAGTGGAGTGGTTAGCTGGAGTGGCGACCGCACGGGTTACGGCACACTCGTAGAGATTGCGCATGGTGACGGACTGGTCACGCGTTACGGGCACAATCGCGAGAATCGCGTTGAAGTCGGTGACCTCGTGCGTCAAGGCGATGTTATCGCTTTAATGGGTAATTCGGGGCGTTCAACCGGACCCCACGTACATTTTGAGATCTTTAAGCACGGTAGGGCAGTTGATCCCTCCAGTTACGTGCGACGCACGCTGCGTTAAGCGCCAATTTCACCTTCTAGTTTAGGCTGACTCCCCGCGGAGTCTCGTCCCTTTATCAATTCTTGAAGACCATAAAATGATTGCTAATACGCTAAAAAAACTCTTTGGCACCCGAAATGACCGGGAGCTCAAACGTATTCAGAAGACGGTTCTCCGTATTAATCGGCTCGAGGAAGAGTACGAAGCACTGGAAGATTCAGCGCTTTTGGCGAAGACCGAGGAGTTTCGCGGCCGTTTGACCGGCGGAGCCTCCCTCGACGAACTGCTCCCCGAGGCTTTTGCTACCGTCCGTGAAGCTGGGCGTCGGGCATTGGGTATGCGGCACTTTGACGTGCAGCTCATTGGCGGCATCGTTCTGCACGAGGGCAAAATTGCAGAAATGCGCACCGGTGAGGGTAAGACGTTAGTGGCGACATTGCCTGCTTATTTGAACGCCCTAGCCGGTAATGCGGTACACCTTGTGACAGTCAATGATTATCTTGCCAGCCGCGATGCTGCCTGGATGGAGCCACTCTATGCGTTTCTAGGTATGACTGTCGGGGTTATTAGGTCTGGGCAAGGACCCGCTGAAAAGCGTGATGCTTATGCTTGCGACATTGTTTATGGCACCAACAACGAATTCGGTTTTGACTACTTGCGCGACAATATGGCTTTTAGCATGGCGGACAAGGCCCAAGCGAGCTTAGCCTTCGCCATTGTCGACGAAGTTGATTCTATTCTTATTGATGAGGCGCGAACGCCCCTTATTATTTCAGGGGCAGCTGACGATTCCTCAGACATGTATCGGCGCATCAACAAACTCATTCCGCAACTGGTACCTGCGACGGAGGTGGATGACGGTGATTTTACGGTAGATGAAAAGCAACGCCAGATTGAGCTAACGGAATCAGGCCATGAGAAAATTGAAGAGCTGCTCATGGCTCAGGGCCTGTTAGAAGACGATGATAGTCTTTATGCCGCCACTAACTTGGGTTTATTGCACCATGTTCACTCAGGTTTGCGTGCACATGTGCTGTATCAGCGCGATGTTGAATATATCGTTCAAGAGGGCCAGGTGGTGCTGATTGACGAGCACACGGGTCGAACGATGGCTGGAAGACGTCTCTCTGAAGGGTTGCATCAGGCGATTGAGGCGAAAGAGGGCGTCAATATCCAAAATGAAAGTCAGACGTTAGCATCAACCACCTTTCAGAATTACTTCCGTCTATACGACACACTGTCAGGTATGACCGGTACCGCTGACACGGAAGCTTTCGAATTCCGTCAGATCTATGGGTTAGAGGTCATCGTCATACCCACAAATAAACCCATGCTTCGTAACGACATGAACGACTTGGTTTACATGACCCGGGAGGAGAAGTTTGACGCCATCGTCGAGGACGTCAAGTCCTGTATCGGAAATGGCGCTCCCGTGCTTGTGGGTACAGCGTCGGTTGAGACCTCAGAGGAGCTCTCTGCTCGGTTTAAAAAGGGAGATATTGAGCACAAGGTTCTTAACGCCAAGTACCACGCTCAAGAGGCGGAAATTATTGCTCAGGCAGGGCGCCCTGGGGTGGTCACGATTGCTACGAATATGGCAGGAAGAGGCACTGACATTGTTCTTGGCGGAAATCTAGAATCTGAACTTGAAGCCGCAGGAGACCTCGATGCTGAAGCGGAAAAGACGCTCCGTGAGGCTTGGTTGCAGCGTCACGATGCCGTTCTGGAGGCTGGAGGCCTGCACATCTTGGGAACCGAACGCCATGAGTCACGGCGAATTGATAATCAGCTCAGAGGTCGATCAGGGCGCCAGGGCGATGCGGGTGTTTCACGCTTTTACCTGTCTTTGGAAGATAGTTTGATGCGTATCTTTGCCTCTGACCGTGTCAAAAACTTTATGCAAGCGCTGGGTATGGAAGACGGAGAAGCTATCGAACACCGAATGGTTACCAATGCCATCGAAAAGGCCCAACGCAAAGTTGAAGGCCGAAACTTTGATATTCGCAAACAACTGCTCGAGTACGATGATGTTGCCAACGACCAGCGGCGCATTATTTACCGACAGCGAGATTCGTTGCTCGGTGAAGAGGAGGTGACTGAGACGATTACCCAAATTCGAGCGGATGTGGTCAACGGGTCTGTGGACAGCTTTATTCCTCCCATGAGCGTAGAGGAGCAGTGGGATGTTCCCGGCCTTGAACGGCAGCTTGAAGCGGAGTATGCGGTAACGCTGCCACTGCAGGCCTGGTTAGAGGAAAATAAAGGGCTTCATGAAGAGTCGCTGCGCGACAGAATTGTCGAGGAAGTTCAAGCGGCCTACGACACCAAGGCCAGCGTGGTCGGGGATGGCATGCGCCAACTCGAGAAGCAGATCATGCTTCAGGTGCTTGATACCCTGTGGAAAGAACACCTCGCGACGATGGATCAGCTCCGTCAGGGTATTCATTTACGGGCTTACGCCAACAAGAATCCCAAGCAAGAGTATAAGCGCGAGTCTTTTGCGTTATTTGAGTCATTACTCGATCGCTTGAAGCACGAGGTCGTGCGCTTTCTAAGCCATGTACAAGTGCAGCGCCCAGACGAGGCGGCAGAAATTGAGCGCCGTCGTCGGGAAGATGCGGCGCGACAGCAGGTGGCTTTTGAGCATGCTCAAGCATCAGCGGTATCCAGCGATGCAACCTCTGGGGATGCGCCAGCTCAGGCTAAGCCGCAGACAGTCGTTAGGGAGGCGCCCAAAGTTGGACGCAACGATCCCTGTCCCTGTGGCAGTGGGAAAAAGTATAAGCAGTGCCATGGAACACTCAGCTAATGCAGCTATCTGTGCGGGGGGTGCGTCTCGGTGTGGCCCAAGCGGGAATTAAACAGGCTGATCGCGACGACCTAGTGCTTATTGAGTTGGCTCCGGGTAGCACTAGCGTGGGTCTTTTTACTCAAAATGCGTTTCGAGCGGCTCCGGTGCAGCTGGCTCAGCAACACTTGACGGATACCGCTGGCAAGGCACGCTACTGGCTGATCAACACTGGTAACGCCAATGCGGGTACCGGTTTGGCTGGTTATGAGACCGCAGAGAAGACTTGCGCGGCAGTGGCTGAAATTCAGGATTGCCATGGGATTGAGGTACTGCCGTTTTCCACAGGTGTTATCGGTGAGCTTTTGTCCGCCGAGCCCGTGATTAACGCGCTTCCTCATGCCTGCGCAGACCTGTCTGAGAATCGTTGGCAGCGAGCCTCAGAGGCTATACTCACTACAGATACCCACGCCAAATTGGCGTCCCGAGTGATTTCGGTCTCGGGCAAAGAAGTGACGCTTACAGGCATGGCAAAAGGGGCGGGGATGATCCGGCCCGATATGGCCACGATGTTGGCCTTTGTTGCCACCGACGCTGAAATATCATCTGCGGGCCTTGATCGTCTGTTTAGGCAGGCTGTATCGGCTAGCTTCAATCGCATTACAGTTGACGGCGATACGTCTACGAACGACGCAGCGATGTTTGCGGCGACGGGCTGCTCTGGTATTGCGATAGAAGCCGAAGGGGGGGAGGCCATAGCGGCGTTTACTGAAGCCCTTGAAAGCCTTTGCCTTGAGCTTGCACAGGCAATTATTCGGGATGGAGAAGGGGCGACTAAATTTGTCGAGGTACAAGTTGAAGGCGGGGTAGATGCGGATGAATGCGATGCCGTTGCTTACACCATTGCGCATTCACCCCTGGTAAAAACCGCGTTGTTTGCCAGTGATCCTAACTGGGGTCGGTTGCTTGCGGCTATTGGTAGGGCAGGTCTAAAAAATCTATGTGTCGACGATGTATCCCTGTACCTAAACGACGTGCTAATTGCAGTTAACGGCGCAAGGGCTCCTGACTACACGGAGGCCCAAGGTCAAAGAGCGATGGCTCCGCCTGAACTGACCATTCGTGTCGATCTCAAGCGCGGTGCGAGCAGCAGCCGTGTTTGGACCACTGACTTTTCTTACGAATACGTGCGTATTAATGCGGAATACAGGACCTGAAGGCTTTGATTGAGCTTCATGTCGCAGTTGGCGTATTGACTGATGCCGAGGGGCGTATCCTCATTGCACGCCGCTCCGCCAAACGCCATCAAGGGGGCTTTTGGGAATTTCCAGGAGGCAAAGTCGAGCCCGGAGAAGCAGTTGCTGAGGCTTTGGCACGAGAGCTCGAAGAGGAGCTGGGTATTTCTGTAGAGGCGAGTTCGCCTTTTCTTGAAGTTCGGCATGACTACGGTGATCGGAAGGTTTTTTTAGATGTTCATCGCGTCACCGCTTGGCGAGGCGAACCTCGGGGGCTGGAAGGGCAGCCATTGGCCTGGACTTTGCCATCGTCGCTGGGGGATTTTGATTTTCCTCAGGGAAATGTTGCCATCGTCGAAAAGCTGATTTCAACTTAAACACCCAACACCCAACACCCAACACCCAACACCCAACACTTTTATCGTGGCTCTTTGTCTATGGGCACTTTGGACCGGCTGGCTTTAACCTACCGTGTGGTGGCCATTGTGAAAGTTAAATACAAGTTTTGAAGTCGCACCGTCTGAGCTCTTAGAATCTCTTGGACGGGGCCGCATGTTTCTCTAGGACGCAAACCGCACAATAACAGCGCTCGCTAAGAGCGGCTTTTGTGCTTTTCGGCAAGATCTAACATGCGCTGATGGAGTGCATCGGTTTGAACTTTCAAGTCGGAGAGACTGCCGCTGTTGTCGATCACTTCATCTGCCCGATTTACGCGCTCGCCTCTTGGCAGTTGCGCAGACATAATCTTTCGAACGAGCGCGGTATTGTTATTGTCACGGACCGTAGTCCGAGCAATCTGAAGATCTTCTGTGACATCGACTACCACCACATGATTAACAAAGCTGTGTTGTTTAGCTTCGAGTAGAAGGGGGGAGCTCAGGACCACGTAGTCAGATGTTGCTCCGCGCAACTGGTTTTCAATCTCTTGTCGTATGGCGGGATGGGTTACACCCTCTAGCCACCTGCGGGCTTCTGAATCTTCAAAAACGATCTTGCGCAGTGCGGCACGATCTAAACTGCCGTTTTGCTGCAAAATGTTTTTACCAAAGCGCTCAGCAATGGCAGCAAGCGCAGGTTGGCCGGGCTCGACCACGACACGTGCCGCTAAATCTGCGTCAACGACATCAACTCCGAGAGTTTCTAAGCGTGCCGTGACCGCCGACTTACCGCTGCCAATGCCACCCGTAATACCGACCACAAAATTCATAAGCTGTCGCTGTTTATAGACCAATAAAACTGAAGTAGGCGGCTGTTAATCGATCGCCAAAAAAAAGGGTTATCAAGCCGGCTCCCGCCAGATAGGGGCCAAAGGGCATAGGGACTTCGCGACCCTGCTTTTTTAACAAAATAAGTAAAGTGCCAATGAACGCCCCGACAAATGACGACAAAATAATGATGAGGGGTATTGTTTGCCAGCCAAACCAGGCTCCCAGTGCGGCTAACAACTTAAAGTCACCGAAGCCCATGCCATCTTTGCCTGTGGTGAGTTTGAAAATCCAATACACACTCCACAGCGTTAGGTAGCCCGCCGCAGCACCGATAACAGCATCGTTTAGCGAGGTAAACGCTGAATTTATATTGAGTAGCAGTCCCAACCAAAGCAGCGGTAATGTAATGCTGTCGGGTAGAAGCTGCGTGTCTATGTCGATGCCGGTCAAGACGACCAACGACCAGATGAGTAACAACGCACTTGCCAGTTGCAGGGTCGGCCCAAATACCATGGCTGCGGCAAAAGATAGCAGGGCCGTACAGAGCTCTATAATAGGGTAGCGGCTGGAAATGGAGGCACCGCATCTGGCGCAGCACCCTCGCAACAATACAAAACTCAACACAGGAATATTGTGCCAAGGTTTTATGGCTACTCCGCAGTCTCTGCACCGCGAGTCAGGGAAGCTCAACGAAAGCGGAGGAGTATCAGGTGGCGCTTGTTCCAGTAATTCGCAGCAGTCGCGCTGCCAAGCCTGTTCCATCATCTTCGGGAGTCGAAAAATGACGACATTGAGAAAGCTGCCAACGACAAGCCCCAGCAGGGTGATGGCGGTATACAAAAACCAAGGGATTTGCAGTGCGCTGCTTAAGGAATCCAAGGTTCGCTAGCCCACCACCGAGCCCAACATGAAAATAGGCAGGTACATGGCGATCATGAGGCCTCCTACTAGCACGCCCAAAATGGACATAATAATCGGCTCCATTAGGGCGCTCAGGCTATCCACTGCATTATCTACCTGTGCTTCGTATTGATCGGCCACTTTGCTGAGCATGTCATCAAGGGCTCCAGATTCCTCACCGATAGCCGTCATTTGTAGCAGCATGGCTGGGAATAGGCCGGTGCTTCTGATGGCCAGGTGAAGCGAGGTGCCCGAGGTTACGTCATCTCTTATCTGTCGTATGCCTCGAGCATAAATAGCATTGCCGGCGGCACCTGCGGTTGAGTCTAGGGCTTCCACTAGAGGGACGCCAGCTGCGAAGGTTGTCGCCAGAGTTCGGCTAAATCGGGCAACAACTGCGTCGTGAACAATAGAGCCAATGATAGGAAGTTTTAATGCAATTGAATCGACCCGGTCGCGAAAATTAGATGAGCGGACAATGGCTTGGAAATAACTCCATACGGCCAAAGCTATGGCCCCGGCCACAAATAACCACCATTGCTGCATAAAATCAGAAATGCCCAAGACAAACAGAGTGAATCCTGGCAGGTCGGCACCGAAGCCTTTAAACGTTTCCGCGAATGTCGGCACCACTTTCACCAGCAAAATTCCCGTGACCACAATGGCTACAGAAACGACGGCAATGGGATAGGTCATGGCTTTGCGAATTTTTGCTTTAAGTGCTTCGGTCTTTTCTTTGTAGGTAGCAACACGGTCGAGCATGACCTCAAGTGTTCCTGAGTTCTCGCCAGAGGCGACTAAGCTGCAAAAAAGCTCGTCAAAATGTTTGGGGTGTTTTGCCAGCGCTGCTGCGAGGCCACCTCCTGAGGAAACCTCACTTTTTATTTCGCCAACTAGCTTGTTCATGGCGGGGTTTTCAAGGCCCTCCTGCACAATTTCAAAACTTTGCACTAGGGGCACACCCGCTTTCATCATCGTGGCCATCTGCCGTGAAAATATCGCAATATCTGCGGCCTTGATATTTTTGTTGAGCGAAGAAAAAAGCGGTTTAGCCTTTTTCTTGACTGATTTTGCCGATATGCCTTGCTTGCGAAGCTGAGCCTTTGCCAATGCTTGACTTGTGGCAACAATCTCGCCTTGGCCCTTGCGGCCATTTCGGTCAAGTCCACTCCATACAAATGTGATGTTTGTTGCCATACCGTCCTTGGTCTCCAGCTATTAATCTGTTGTAACGCGATTGACTTCCTCAAGGCTTATCAGTCCCTGTGCGGCTTTACGCAGAGCCGACAGGCGGAGGTCTGCAAAACCCTCAAGGCGAGCTTGCTTGTCTAAATGGAGTGAGCTGTCTCCGTCCATAATCAGATTGGCAAGAGTTTTGGTGACTTTGACCACCTCATAAATGCCGACCCGGCCGCGATAACCATCTTTACATGCGTCACAGCCAACCGCGCGTTTTATTTTTGCAGTTTCGAGCATCTCATCATTGAAGCCCAGTTCCATGAGTGCTTCGTGGGGCACTTCGGTTTCTGGGATGCTGCATTGATTACACAGCCGACGGGCAAGGCGTTGCGCAATAATCAAAGAGACCGAGGAAGCAATATTATAGGCAGGCACCCCCATATTCATCATGCGTGTGATGGTCTCCGCCGCACTATTGGTATGCAGTGTAGACAACACAAGGTGCCCCGTTTGGGCCGCTTTAATGGCAATTTCAGCCGTCTCAATATCGCGTATTTCCCCCACCATGATGATGTCTGGATCCTGGCGCAGAAACGAGCGCAGCGCTTCGGCGAAGTCTAGGCCGACCTTATTGTTGACTAAAACTTGATTCACGCCCTCCATGTTTATTTCTACGGGGTCTTCGGCTGTAGAGATATTCCGCTCTTCCGTATTCAGAATGCTCAGGCCCGTATACAACGAGACCGTTTTACCTGACCCTGTTGGACCGGTGACGAGAATCATGCCTTGGGGTTTTGCCAAAGCCTCAAGATAGAGTGCCTTTTGATCGTCGTCGTAGCCAAGGGCATCAATACCCATTTGCGCTGAGGTCGGGTCGAGGATACGCAGGACGATTTTTTCGCCAAACATGGTGGGCAGCGTGTTGACACGAAAGTCAATCGATCGGTTTTTGGACAGCTTCATTTGAATGCGGCCGTCCTGGGGTACACGGCGCTCAGAAATGTCCATCTGGGACATCACTTTAATTCGAGCGGACAAGCGTGGCGCGAGGGCGCGGGGCGGTTTTACCACTTCGCGCAGGATACCGTCGGTTCGAAATCGCACGCGATAGTCTTTTTCGTAGGGCTCAAAATGAATATCGGAGGCACCTTGTTTGATGGCGTCTAGCAGCACTTTATTTACAAACCGCACAATTGGGGCATCATCCACTGCGCTGGTGTCATTATCCTCTGCGGTGGTCGCGCCCTCATCCGCGATCTCCAAATCAAACTCGTCAGCATCATTCAGTTGATCCATCTCTGAGTCGAGGGATTCTTGTTTGTCTAGTACTTCGGCGAGCAGCTTAGTGAGGGAGCGTTCATCGACCAATACGGCTTCGGTACTTATACCGGTGGCAAATTTTATTTCATCGAGTGCCGCGAGGTTCGTTGGGTCAGCGACCGCGATAAAGAGCCGGTTGCCTCTCCGGAATATCGGTATGGCCTGATGCTTGGCCATTAGCGCAGGCGGAATTAATCTATCTGGAAAAATATTACGGTCAATTGCCGCTAAATCTAAGATGGGAACACCGAACTCAACTGAGGCGAGTTCGGCCAGTTCATAGCTATCGATATTAAGGGTTTGTGACAGATGGCTAAGCAGTGATATTTTTTTCTTACTGGACTCACGAATTGCAGCTTGAGCTTGCTCGGCAGAAAGAAGCCCTTCCGCCACGAGTCTGGCTGGAATACCTGTCAGTAAAGCTGCTTTGTTGGTCGCTTCGACGTTCACGATTCGGCCTCTCGGCAACGCTGCTTTGCAGTAGGGCGATATTATACATTTAAAGTGGCCAGACTCCACGGTGTTAGTCACATAAGCTTCGCTGTAATTTTCCCTTTAAGAGGTGGTTTACCTTTGGGTATTTGTTGAAAAAATCATGTCCTCCAGCGAAGAAGAGGCGATGAAAAGTGTGCCATATAAGAAGGAAACGCCTCTGCTCTAGAGGTTCTTTTAGACAGGGGCTCTAAAAATTTGAGTGGAATTATTGCTGCTGGTGCTGCCGTCAGGGGTTAACCAAGCTTCCGGGCAGGCGCCGCAACAATGTCCTACAGGATGCACCAGATATTTTAAAAGCCGAGTTTTCTGCGGCAGTTGCTAACGGCCAAACAAAACCGTGCTGGCGAAAAGGCGTAGCGCTAGGGATGTGGGCTCTGCGGGCGCTGCTTCTATTACTAGCAAATACTGTTCGTGATGCAGGTCCCGGATATAGTCCATTGAACAGGGGGAGTCACGCCGTTTGGGGTAAGGATAAAGGTGCTGTTGTCTAAACTGGCAATGCCAGTTGCGGTGACTATGCCGTTTTCTACGGTCACTGAGGCGACACGTCCGATAGGTGAGGTAATAGCGACGGGAATCCCGCAGAATCCGTTGTCAAGTACGCCTAAGGTCATGGGGTCAGCGCAAGATGCGGTGCTAACCACCTGTTCAATAGCGAGTCGGTAAGGAACTGTTGCTCGAACCACCTCGGTGAATTTCGCGCTTTTACTGTAGTCCAGATAAGCCGGAACTGCTACAACAACTAACAGACCCACGATGGCCACAACAAACATAAGCTCGAGCAGAGTAAACCCATCGCTGGGTTGTTTCTTAGTTTGTTTGCTTGGTGCATATGTCATCATTACCGCACCCCTTACCACTAGCGAGCTCTGTGGTTAATTAAGAGAGCAGCCCTTTTGTTGCTCCGCGCAATAGCTGTCTCTACCTACATGCGAATGATAACGCTTCTCTACACGAGGCTTCAACAGCAGGGTCACAGGAGCTCTCAACGGCGGGTTAATAACGGATCGTAAGCGTAATAATGGCCACCGTTAGGTGGCCATTATTACGTCACACTTTGCAGTGCTAATTAGCAGAGGCCGTTAGCTGCACAAGTTCCGCTTTCTGCCCACTGGATTGGGGGAGTTACGCCCTGAGGTGTCAGTATGTACGTGACACTGTCTACAGCAGCTGTTCCAGTAGCAGTAATGATTCCGTTAGCAACTACAACTGATGTAATGACACCTGTTGCGCCTGCACTGGCGGGTACACCACAAGCCGCTGAATCCAAGTCAGCAAGGGCAGCACAGCCTGTCCCTGCTTTTTGCAGAGCGAGATCGATCGCAGTTTTATAAGGGGCTACAGCAGCAATGACCTCAGAGAACTTTGCGCGTTTGGTATATGTTTGATACGCGGGCAGTGCTACTGCGGCCAAAATACCGATGATGGCAATCACAATCATCAGTTCGATTAAGGTAAAGCCTTTTTGAGCTCGGTTATTCATTTAGTTTCTCCCAAGGTAAGTATTTGTTAAGCCCTTTCCCTCCTTGGTGTAGCTGCAGGGGAATGACTGACTTGCCTATCGTTATGCACTTAGCGTGCCATAATTTCAGTGATTTCTTGGTTTTGAGCGTAAGGTGCTGAAAGTAAGCCGAAATTTAAGAAAAATTCTTAAATTTTCTTGGGTTTTATGAAATTTTTATTGGGGGTTTGCCCCGTAAAGGTTCGCTTTTACGGTCACAAAAACCAAATTTATGCCGAAAGTGACAATTTACGTCATTTTTTGGGTTGGAGCGGGCGTATTGGCGGAGTTCAGTCATTCCCAGCGCAATTCGCGAGCAGCACGTAGTCTTTGAGATGGTATGTAGCAACGGTGATCTGTGTTTACCGGCCTCCAATTTGGTTTCCTGGGGTTATGAGAAAAAAAGGTTCGGGGCTGTAAAGGTGCAGAGCCGCCTTGCGCTAAAGACGTGCAACCATTCGTTCGGTAACTTTTTCCATCACCGGATAACTGGTGCTTTCCTGCACGCCAGGTAATTGCATTAAGCTCCCACCCAAGAATTCCCTGTAGTCGGCCATATCTTGCACGCGTGCTTTAATCAAATAGTCGAAGTTGCCAGCGACGAGGAAGCACTCCTCGACTTCTGGAACATCTTGGATGGCTTCGGTGAACTCACGAAAGGCATCGCCTGCAGTCCGTTGCAGGGTGATTTGAACGAATACGATTAATCCGCGACCCAGCTTTTCTGGATTCAGATCTGCGTGATAGCCACAGATGTAACCGTCGCGCTCTAATCGTTTTACCCGCTCTTTGCAGGGGGTCGTGGTTAAACCGACTTGGCGCGCCAACTCCGCAAAACTGAGTCGAGCATTTTGTTGCAGGCACCGAAGTATCTTTCGATCTATCCGGCTCAAGTTGTGCTCGGGCATTGTTAGAACTCTCCGTTATAAATGAAGCGATTAGTCCGGCTTTTTGGCTTCAGCTGCAGTCGTATTGAATTTTTTTTATGCTAAGAATAGTTGATTCGACTATATAATTATCATATTTATAGCTTAATATGAACAAAATTGACGGTAAATTGTGGCGTTCAGGCAGGGCTTTGGGCCTCTGCAAGCCACTACCGGAGTTTTTTATGATCGTTGGCATCCCTAAAGAAATTAAAAACCACGAATACCGCATTGGCATGACGCCCGCTGGGGTTCGTGAGTTGGTCAATCGTGGTCATCAGGTATTGGTCGAAACCGAGGGTGGTGTCGGTGTGGGTTTCGACAA
>JAQXAF010000136.1 GCA_029253085.1 Luminiphilus sp.
AAATTAACCAGGCACACCACTGCCCAACCCGGGCGCACCCTTCATCGCTTGCAGTAGGCCTAATATATTTGCCGTAAATGTCTTTGGCGAAAATGGAGGACAGCGTCAGCAGGGCTGAATCTGCGGTACTCATAAGTGCCGCCAGAATAGCCCCCAGTAACAATGTCACCACAGCGTGTCCAAACCAACCGGTGCTGAGGACATCACGCATAATCAATGCCATAACCTGATCAGCGGCAGCACCTTCCAACCCGGGAAAACGCGCGATAGCCACAAAACCCAATGCCAAGACAACAACCACTGCAAACAGCGGTAATACAGCCATGCCCGCTAAGGACTGTTGCAGAGTACGAGCTGATCGAGCCGCGTAAATACGCTGAATAGCCTGTGGATAGACCGAGGCGCCGATGCCAATCAGCACGACCGTAGAAAACCAAGTGACCGCAGCGCGCCCCTCCGGCGGAGCGAGTTTTTCCGGCGCAATATCTCGTAACTGTGCGAAAGCTGGCGACCAACCGCCCATATCGCGCTGAATAATAAGGGCAATCAGAATGAAGCCTGTTAGCATCATCGCCCCCTGAATCGCATCGGTCCAAGCGACGCTGCGCATGCCGCCCATGGCTGAATAAACCATCATAATAATCGCCAACATCACGACGCCCCAAAAGGCGTCAACCTGGCCACCGCTAAGAACCTCGACCATGAGGCCCATAACTTTTAGCTGGGCAAGGACGTAATTGATCAGTACAACAATGAGACAGAGCGCCACTAAGACAGACAGCGCTCGAGAGGGGAAGCGATACTCAATGTAATCATTGGGAGTAATGAAATGGTGTTGACGAGACAATCGTTGTAACTGCGGAGCAAACAGTAAATATCCAGCCACTACAGCGATCATGCTGTGCAAAATGGCTAACCAAGTGAAGCCCACTCGATAGGCCTGACCTGTAAAACCAAAGAGCGCATTGCCACTGTACTGGGTGGCAAAGAGCGTTAGCATGAGCACCCAAAGCCCCATGCCTCTGCCCCCAAGATAGTAATCTCCTAAGCTGCGATCCTTGCGCTGACGGCTTGCAAACCAACCGATCAGTAGCAGTGACAGCAAATAGCAGGCGATAAAAATAAATGAACCTGCTTGGAGAGATAACGCCTGCATACCTAATCTACAGGCTCATCGGGCCAGCCCCGCAGTGCGCCCCAAACCACAAGTGCAGACAGCACGATTGCCGCAGCGAGTGTCACCCATACCCAGCCTGGCACTAGCCAAGTCTGCCAACCAAAAATATCTTCAGGCCAATACCAAGGGGCACCTAATAAAACGGTCAGCAGGACCAAACCCGACCAGCGCCCTCTGTTTTTTAGGTGTTGCGTCATCGCTGTGCGCCTTAGCTAGGGCTGTCTTCGCAATTGAAATCTGGCCCTAGCTTATGGGCCGAGTATCAATAGCGGCGGTTCTATCAACACGATGAAAACGCTCCGATGCCCAACTGAGCACACCATACCCAACCGCGAGAAGCAGCACGGCACCCGCTTCAAATACCAGCTGCGTCGGCTCAAATTCTTTGCCCTGCAAAATAATCAATCGCGTTATCCCCGTGATCGCAATAAGCACCGGCAACGTGACTGGCACGCTGTGCGTCGCATAATAGGCGCAGGCCATACCTACGACTTCGAGATAAATAAAGAGCAACAATAGATCGGCGAGACGAACGCTGCCTTCTCGAGAAAATTCGATAATCTCCATGATGACCGCCACCATAGCCAACACACCAATAAGCACCAGAACCAACCGCTCACCAATACTGAAAAGGTCAAGTACCACGCGATCGAAACGGGCTAAAAAACGCTCCTGCTCTGAATCTTGCTTGCTCATGATTTACTCCCCGAGTGACTTTCCGGCCTAAGCTTAGCCGCAGTATTTACACGCTCTCTTTTAACACACTACGCGAACCCAGAAAGAAGGGATTAGCTCGGGGCTTACCCGTGTTTACCGACCTTGGTTATCGTCTAACCAAGAATCTCTGGCGAATGAGGCCAACCCTTTGCTGCGAACACCTCCATAAATAAAGCCTCGCACCACCAGCGGGTACAATAACCAATGCACAAACCACCGCGGTAATACCCGTGATTTTCCACTAGGACTGTGCAATTTAAGCCCCGTAGATTGAGGACCGACTATTGATCCCCAACGATGTGAAGGGGGAGTAAAGCGCGCTGGCAACGCGCGCTGCTTCATTTTCGCCAGCAGGTTTCGACACAACACTTTATAAGCCCAATTGCGAGCAGAACAACGCAGTGGGTCGGTTGCCGCGACGTCTCCTATCGCAAAAATTCGAGCATACCCGGCAACGTTCAAACAGGCATCGGTGCGCACGAAACCCGCGGGATTTAACATATCTCTCGGTAGGAAGTCGGTATGGGGTTTCAGCCGACCGGCAGCCCAAATAATAAGATCTGCCCGAGCGCTTGGCTGTCCACCTGCAAAGTCGAGGCGACCACCCGTCCAATCTGATGTCACGAGATCATCTGATACAACCGCACGGTGTCCGGCATGCAAGTCCACCCCCTGCCGGGCCAGAAGCTCGCGGTGATAACGCCTTGTGCTCTGGGGGTAGCCCGGCAGTAATTCTTCGGCTGGAAAGAATAGGGTAACTGACTTGTTAGGGTACGCCCGCTTTAAGTTGAACGCAGCACTGGTTCCTGAGGGTCCGCCACCGACGACAGCAATCGACTTCGCCGCTGTTACCGCCGCTCGCTGAGAAGCCAAGCGCGACTCAATGACACCGCAGGTATCGAGACGATCATCCCGCCAAAAACCATTACTCACCCCCGAGGCGATGATTAGATAATCCCAGTTGAGGCAACGCTGTTCGCCGCTCGCGAGCTCCAGTGACGCCGTACGTGCTATCGGATCTATCCGTGCTGCTCTGCCGTGAATAATCTCAACCCTACGGAGGCGTCGGTAATGATCGAGGGGTGTCAGATAATTGCGACGCCACTGAGCGTCTTCGGTAAGCCGCAGCCCTAGCTCTTGCCCACTCACCAGCATTGGCTTTGTGGTGACACCAATCACCCGACAATGCCGCGACAGATGACCGGCCGTCAATACACCGGTATCGCCCATTCCTATCACGAGAACGGTTGGCCGCGCGCCTGACTCTAAACTAGTGGGATCATGGGCCATAAATTGTTTAGCACCCAGCTAAAATAATTTGTGCTCACCGAGTTCGCTGACCACGCCTCCTTTAATCATCTGTTCGTAACATTCAGACAGGGTCTTCGATCCACTCTCAGGTGTCAGTCCTTCAGAGTAAGCTTCAGCTTCCTCTGACCAAACCAACATCGACTCGGTCGCATAAAAATGCGCAATACGCAGAAATTCAGCCTGATCTCTGGCCCGGCTAAATACCAGCCCAAAAGGGGACAGAACGGCCGCAGCAATAAGAAATAAGCGCGGCGGAAGGGAGCGGGTTTTCACCGGCTGTTGCATTAGCTGACCCAGAAGTTGCGCCTGCCCTAAGGGCGTGATTGCAGGGCCCGGTCCGCCGATAGGTAAGATGGCCCCGATCGCCGAGGCATGGGTCAACTGTTCAACCATAAAAGTTGCAAGGTCCTGTTCAGCAATGGGTTTGCAAGCGGTTAGTGTGCCGTTACCAAAAATAAAAAAAGGCTTGCCCTGCTTTAGACGAACGATCTGCCCCGACAGCGACTTAAAAAACGCCGTCGGTCTAATGATGGTCCAGGGCAGATTGGATTCACGCAGCGTCGCTTCAAAACGTAATTTTTCTTTTTGGAACGCCAGGCGGGGTTTTTGCACACAAATTGCTGAAAGAAGTAGGAATCGCTGCACGCCCCATTTTAGGGCTACGGCTAGGAGTCGATTGTTAGCGTCGTATTCAACAAGCCTGGCGTCCCGAGCGCCCCCAGAGCGGCTAGCGAGACATGAAATCACTAAATCACAGGGCTCTATATCCCGCAAAAACTGCTCAGACTCTGTTAACTCACCATAAACACATTCGAGCTTTGGGTGGGCAAGACGCCATTGCGCCCCCGCCCGCAACTGCGCGACGACATGATAATTTCGCTGCAGTAAGGCTTCAACAACATGGCGACCTATATAGCCACTCGCCCCAGCGACCAGTACGCGATGGGTCACAGTTTCACCCCTCTAATGAATAATCAGCCGATTCCCAAGCCACTTTGACTCGGAATGCATGGCCTGCCGGTGCACACACGTTATGGTACATCAGCGGTTCTTGAAAATCCGATGCCATGACTTCATACACCGCCTACAGATTCGTCGACATAATGGCCTCAGTATCGCAATGACTACCTGTGGGCCACCTAAGGATAAGACCTGATATTGGGTTGTGGCCGTAGCACTTTGAGTTTCAGCGGCAACCACCCGCCTAACATGCGTATCACTGATACCATAACGACGAACAGACAGATAAATTGCCAAGCTATCGATCAGCTAAGATCTGCAAGTGCGCCTGATGCTGCCCACGGTCAATGCGATAAAAGCCAATAGCAACCAACATAATCGTCCAGAGTAAGTACTGACAGGGCACCAGTAGGGCGCCCAAATTCCATACCGTTTCCGCAGGAACCTCGCTGGGCGCGACGCCGCTGGGAAACGCCACCACCTGCAAAAGCATACCGGCGATAAATGTGCCGATTCCCTGATTTGTTTTCTTGATGAAGGTAATCGCAGCAAAAAAGACCCCCTCATTACGGCGCCCAGTTTTGACCTCGGCTTGCTCCACCAAGTCAGCGACCATGGACGCCAATATGGCCTGCATGGCAATAATCATGCCCAAATCAATGGTCTGCAGCGTTAGCAGCATGGGAAATAACCGAGGGTCACCATTTTCCGGAAGCCATCCCAACAGACGAAGAACAACAGCGGCAGGCTGCAATAAAAAAGCAATGACCCCCAGTGTGATCACCGCCCGACGTTTACCAAGCCAACGCGAGACCCGAGGGGCCACCAGCAAACCCAGGGTTGCCGAGACAAGTACCATAGCCGTCCAGTAAAAAATTTGGACGGACGTGAACTCCCAAAAATAGGTGAGCATTAGAAAGGTCAAGGCCGCGGTTAAGCCACCGGCGGCAGCACTCGCCATGCCTGAGATGAACAAGGCGAGGAAGCTTCTGTCTTTTAATAATTCAAATATTTCTGCAAATATCGCTCGCACCCGCTTAGTCGGCCTGGCTGGAAAGTCAGTGACACGAACATGACTTTGCGTACCCACAGCCGACATTAAAATAATGACGAAAATGAGCCCACCCGCTACGAGCCCATAGGTTTCATAGCCCTCCCGATTGAGGGTTCCTATGGCATATTTGTCGGTGGGCACCAAAAGAAACCCAAACATAAAAACCGCCAACAATGCCCCGCCAGCCCAACCAAAAAAATGCCGCCATGCCTGCACCGTGGTGCGCTCGTCATAATCCTGGGTAAGTTCGGGCATCAATGCCGAACTGGGTGTCTCAAAAAACGTGATCAGCGTACGGATTAAAATGGCGAAAGCGAGGAGGTAAAAAAACAAGCCCTGATTGCTTAACTCTGGAGGCTGCCACAACAAAAAATAGCAGAGCGCAACGGGCAGCGCGCTGGCGTACATAAAGGGGTGCCGGCGGCCCAGTCGCGAACGGGTATTATCAGACCAATAGCCCACTACGGGGTCACTAACCGCATCGACGAGGAGTGCAATCAGCAGTGCAGTCCCCGCTAATGCAGGCTCCAAACCCACCACGGTCCCGTAAAATAACAGCAGAAAGTATGCAAACCCGTTGTCTTTTATGCCATAGGCCGCCGACCCGAGACCGTAGGCGAGCTTGACCCGCAATGGCAGCGAGGTCGATGTCACGCCACCATCAGTCAAGACTGAGCTCCTGAGGTTGCACGCAAACCAACCACTGCAGTTGGCCCATCAATAAACCGGCAAAAACTGGTGCCTTGGTTCAGGAAAACATTCATGGGCCACACCTTTTTTTATTTTTTATCAGCCACCACTTAGAACACCACGCCTTCGATTTACGTGGCGTTGCAAGCCTAGAGCATAAACAAACTTTTCACAGCGTCTCGCTCTCGATACATTTGATCCCATCCACACAAGGCTTCTCGCTCACCGATGAGATCAGTCTCGGTAAAACGCATGAATTGCAAAAAGGCCGCGAGGGTACAATCGCTTACGCCGGGATTAGGGCCCTCCACAAACTGTCGGCCATCGCCTAACAGCGTCTCGACGTAATCAAGACCGAGCTGAATACGCTGGGCGAGCTCCTGTGCTCTTGGTAGGTCAGGGGCGTGGCCCAAAGGTGATTTCTGGCAGTGCACATATTGGCCCATATCCAGTGCGATACGCATTTCAATAATACGCTCTAGATTGCGCGCCAGCGCCCTTTCTTCTGCCTGATCAGGCAACAAACTGGGACCTGAAATAGCATTTTCTAAATAATGAATAATGGCCAAAGACTCGGTAATAAATTGCCCTGAGTTCAACTCTAATACCGGCAAAGTGCCCCAAGAATTTCGCGCCAAATGCTCAGGCTCTCGCTGGCGCCCTTTAAGGGTATTGACGGTAATACGCTCAATATCGAACTCACAACCGAGCGCTTCCCGCTCGGCGACGTAAAGTGTGACCCGCATAGGGTTCGGTGCCAGCGGCACGGTATAAAGTTTCATAGCCATTGCTCTACCATTACGATCTAAAAAGTTTCACCAAACCCAAAATCATTGAACTCCATCTCAAACCACTTTAAAGCCTGCGCGACTGATCGGCAGGCTGCGGATGCGCTCGCCACAGGCGCTAAAGACCGCATTACAAATAGCGGGGGCTACCGGCGGTAAAGCCGGTTCGCCGGCTCCTGACGGTGGATAATCTGATGCCAAAAAATCGACATTG
>JAQXAF010000073.1 GCA_029253085.1 Luminiphilus sp.
AAGGGTGAGGTGCCCCTCATAGGGTTTTCGGGTAGCCCTTGGACGCTGGCCACTTACATGGTTGAGGGCGGTTCATCCAAGGATTTTGCGAAGGTCAAGTCTCTTGCGTTTAACGACCCCGCAATGATGCATCTGTTATTGGAGAAGCTCGCGGATGCTGTTGCCATGTATCTGTCGGCACAGGTCGAGCATGGCGCTCAAGCGCTGCAAATTTTTGATACTTGGGGCGGCGCCTTGAGTCATGGGGCTTACCGCGAGTTTTCCCTGCAATATATGACCCGGATTATTGAGCAGCTGCCCAGGGAGGCCGATGGCCGGCGTGTCCCTGTTATTGTCTTTACCAAGGGTGGTGGTCAGTGGTTAGAAGCCATAGCCGAGTGCGGTGCTGATGCCGTAGGACTCGACTGGACAACCGACATTGGCGAAGCTCGACTGCGGGTGGGCGACAAAGTTGCCCTGCAAGGCAATATGGATCCTTCTATGCTGTTCGCCTCACCTGAGCGTATTCGCAGTGAGGTGGCGAGTGTGTTGGAGAGCTATGGCGAGGGTACGGGCCATATCTTTAACCTGGGCCACGGCATCACGCCCGGGGTCAATCCTGACCACGTGTCTGCCATGGTAGACGCCGTAACTGAACTCTCAGGTCAGTACCACCTCGGCTAGGTCCAATAAGCGCACTCAAGAATCGGGTACTTTACCGCGGGCGGGGGCAGTCCACTTGTCCCGGCCCCGCTGCCTTACTGGGGTAGCGCAGCCAAAAGATCGATGAGAAATCCTTCCATGTCCCAGGCTTTGGTGTTGAAGGTCTGGCCCATGCGTACCACAACCAGATCTCGTGAGGGAATGATAAAGGTCGACTGGCCATAGTGGCCTCGTGCCGCGAAGGCGTCGTTGGGAATATGGGGCATCATATGACTGGCGGCAGGTTGATTGAGCCAGAACTGGGCGGCGTAGGCCCGAGACTTCAGAGATGCTTCTGTGGGCGTCGTAGTTAGATCTACCCAGCCCTCAGGTAATATTCGTTCGTCGTTGACCACCCCGTCGTTTAAGTACAAAAGCCCAAATCGTGCCCAGTCCCTTGCAGTAGCATACATAAAAGCACCACCCACGTAGGTGCCGCCTCCATCCATTTGATAGTGCGCGTTGTTCATGCCCAGCTTGTGAAATAGAGCCCTCTGGGGGAAGTGCTGATAGGCCTCGTCAGAGGAAAAACTGTCACGGAGAATGCGACCCAATAAGACCGGACTCGCCGTTTGATAGGCCCAGCGAGTGCCCGGTGTCGCAGTTACCGGATACTGCGCTGCAAATGCAGGAAGGTCCCGGGCCGTCATCAGCATGAGATTGACGTCGGATATGGGGTCATTTTCATAACCCTCATTGAATTCGAGACCGCTTGTCATGTGTAGTAGGTGACCTACGGTGACCTGACTGCGCAGATCCACTGGGTCGCTCCACCCGTTCAGACCCGAGGCAGCTGCAAGATCGATTTGCCCTCTGCCAACGGCAATGCCGATGAGAGCGCTGGTGAGACTCTTGGTCATGGACCATGAATTCAGTGGCACCTCAGGGCCAAATCCTTCGGCATAGCGTTCCGCAATTAATTGATTCCTGTAAAAGACCACGATCGCTCGGGTGTTTTGCCGCTCCTCATAATCAATGGCGTCATCGAAGAACGCCCTATCCAGTGCGGCGTTGATACGTGTTGCATCCACCCCCTCCGGATTCATCACCACTTTCGGCCAAGTACTGCCCTCCAGTGAACCCTTGGCGACATTACGCTCCAGATATGCGGCCCCTTCAAGGTCAGTCAGCAAGTCATGCTCAAACCGCGCACAGCCGAGTCCAGGGCGATAGGCTGTCTTGCTGGCCGCGCCAATGGGCCAGAATGCGAATTGCGTAGTGACAACGTTACCCGCAATCTTTGTTCGGGTCAGCCGCCTCTGTAGCGCAGAAATATCGTGAGCAAGGACCTCATCAAATTCTCGCCGGGCGATGAACACGCCGCTGCAAACAGCATGGGAAACATACCCAGCGGGGAGGGGTCCGAGACGATTGAGATAGCTGAGGGCATAAACGCATAAAAAGACAACCAGCAAGAAAGCTAAGGGGACCCATTTTTTTTTAATGGAACGATTCATGATGCATCCCTCTTGGTGAAAAAACAGCCATCGTCAGCTTCGTTTGGTTCTTCGAAAATGCCGGCCTGCTGTCAGCCCCCGTATGCCCCGCCCCATTGAAACCGAATGCTCTCCGTCAATGAGGCCTGCTCTGTCACGGCTGGATTGCGCAGAGTAACGGCACCAAATCTGGCTAGAACCGGTAGCTCAGGTCCAGTGCTACCGTGCGCGGTGGTTGACGGTTTTTGGCCCAGGAGCCGCTGAAAAAGCCTACACCAAAACCGTTGCCGAAAAGGGTCTCGTCAGTCAGGTTTTTGCCAACCAAGGCGACGGTCCAGGTGTCGAGTGTGCTCGCTAGCGCCAGGCGGGCGTTCACCCTCACATAGGAATCCTGATAGTTGGGATCAGCCGGTGTGTTTAGCTCGTCTTCAAACATTACGTCCACGGTGCCACGGAAAAGCATGGCGTCACCAACGGGGAGTGTTAGATTGGTGATGAGGGTGCCCGTCCACTGGGGTGCCCGTCCTGCCGTTTGCCCCGCGAGGTTAGTCGTGCCGGCCGTCGGGTTGGAGGCCACCCAGCCCTCGCAACCACTGGCAACAGGGTCATCTGCTGCTAGCTGGTCTGCGGTGCAGGGTGCGCCCGGAAAATCGTCGTAGACAGAATCGAGATAGGCGCCAGATACGGTAAAGTCCAGAAACGGTGCGGCTTGCCAGCGAGCCTCTATTTCAACCCCCTGACTGGTCGACTCTGCCGCATTGCCGACGATGAAACCGCTGTCCACAAAGGAGCTTACCTGCAGGTTGGTAAGTTCGGTATAAAACGCCGCCAGGTTCAGAGTTGCGGCACCATCCAGCAGCATCATTTTGGCGCCCAATTCGATGCTGTTTACTTCCTCATCGTCATATTCAAATTTGTTTGGGTCACCGTCGGGTACATTTGGGTTAAAACCGCCACTTTTGAAACCCCGGGTATTGCGTAAATAGGCCAGGCCGTCATCGTCGTACTGCCAGCTCAGGTTCAACGAATACGAGAGGTTCCCAGTGCTTCTCTCCTCATCGATTTCTGCATCGGTTCGGTTTAGCAGCCCGCGCGCTACGCCAATTAGAACGGGATTGGTCGTCTGCTCGCGCTCAAAAATGTCAGTTGTCCGGGTGATCAAATTACCGTCTTTCTTGTCGTAGGCATAACGTAAGCCGCCGGTGAGGCTCCAGTCGTCTGCCATGTGCCAGGTCACTTCCCCGAAGGCCGCGGCGGTCTCGGCATCCTGTTGATAGGTAGGGTTCTGGCCCAATTCAAAAGGTGGCACCGGTGACCCCGGGACGTTGATTGCCGACAGGGCAATGAGGCTGATATCGGTGGGCGTATCGACCGTGAGTTCCTGACTCTCAAGATATACACCCAGTATGTAGTCGATAGGTCCGCCTGCGCGGGATGTTAGGCGGAACTCTTGGCTGATCTGTTCAAAGTCTTCATATTGGCCTTGCTCGATAAACAGATAATCGGAGGTGTCGCCATCCAGAACGAAATCCGCTTGGTAGTCGCTGTAGCCGGTTAAGGAAGTTAGGGTGAGGTTGTCGAGTTCCCAATCGATCTGAACTAGGCCGTTGAGTGATTCTGTTTGCGTACCTTCTTCGTTCCATGAGTTGAGGGTGTTTTTATCATCGAACTGAGCAGTCTCAATTGGTGTGATGACATCAGCGTGATTTATCAGTCCTCGGAAGTTTCCCGCAATGCTGGTCAGTTGCGTGTTGTTACCGATAGTTTCCTGCTCCGCGTATTCCAGCTTTGTATAGACACTAACCGAGTCAGTGGGATCCCAGGACAGACTCCCCCGGATCGCCGTGTTCTCCACTTCGGGTTCTTCGGTACCACGCACCAGATTGTCCATGTAACCATTAAATTTCTGCAGTTTGCCTGCTAGCCGGCCGCTGACCCGTTCACCCAAGGGTCCAGAAACGATAGCCGTATATTCCTGGCTACCGTATTCGGCTTCATACAGCGCCCGAACTTCACCCTCGAAATCTGCGGTGGGGCGAGCTGAGTTCACAATCATCGCGCCTGCTACGGTGTTCTTACCAAACAACACCCCCTGGGGCCCCTTAAGTACTTCCACCGCCTGTAGATCCATAAAGGGAACCAAAAACTGGCGCGTGCGCCCGGCATAAATGCCATCGACAAAGGTTCCCACCGACTGTTCGAACGCCGAATTATTGCCAGAACCAATCCCTCTGATGAAGATGCTTGCGGGGCTACCACCGCCCGGGGAGTTAAACATCACCACGTTGGGAACGTAGTTCGTAAGGTCTTGGATATCGAGGATAGCCGCCTCTGCGATCTTCTCGCCGCTGATCGCCGTCACAGCGACCGGGACAGTTTGCAAACTTTCTGCGCGCTTTTGTGCGGATACAATGATTTCCTCCAGCGCTAGTTCCTGTGCGCTGACAGCGACCGCGCCAGCGGTGGTAGCAATTGTTAATGGCAAAGCGAGGCTTATCTTGTGCAGTTTAGAGGGCATCATGGGTGGCACCGAAGGTTGACTGATTTTAGGTTAGGATTATTATGTCATACATTATGACACTACATCGGCGACATATATTGTGTCAATACATAAAAAGAACCGGTTAAAACAGTGCTTTATTGCTTTATTGAAGTGTGCTGAAGCAGCAGGCGGTAGAGCTCATCGACTAGTAGGTTCAATGTGCGGAGGGAGCTGAGTTCCTGGTGTTCGCTCAACCTGTGCCACATCTCAAAGCTGGTGATGGCATGGGCCAGCTCTTGTTGTGACGTGTCGAGCTGCCTGATTTCGGGCAGCAACAATTCCAGGTTGTCCCGCAGGTCCTTTTGTAACCGGGCATAGTTGTCTTTCAGGATGGGATAACGCCAAGAGAGTCCCTTGGTCATGAGAAAAAGGTTTTTTTGGTCTGAGTAACCCTCGCAGTAACGCTCAACAGTTGCCCTGACCCGTTCTTCCAAACTTCCCCCGCGCGCCTTCGTGGCGAAGGCTCCCGCTGCCCTGCTGCGCACTTCGTTATTGGCCGCGGCAAACAGGCTTTCCATATCCGGAAAGTGGCGGAACAGCGATCGGATGGTGATACCAGCGCGTTCGGAAATCAGCTGGGCTGTGGGGGCCAGCCAGCCCTCATCGATTAGGGCAAGGCATGCCTCGAGAATCGCCAGCCTATTTCGCTCGCCACGTGCATGGCGCCCGTCTTTTTTTACTGTTCGGTGATCTTCCATAGTATTTATAGTGCGTTGATTCGCGCGTAGGGTTCTGCTGCCTGTAGGCCCACCCAGTATGCCGACTGGACCAGCTGATGCCATCGTTTTAACGAGCCAGGACTAAGTTGACCTTGTTTCAAAGTGAACGGGTGATTGGCAACCCACCTTCACGCCCAGGGGCACGGCTTCTCTAATGATCCGGCGGCTACAAGTTTGGCGGGGCTACTCTGTTTATAGTGACTGGTATTCTCGACTGCCTCAGTTACACCCCGGCTTCCGGGATTCCATGGTCCATATCCAGCGCCGGGTTCTCTGAGCCCGGAACACCGACGACCCTGGCGGGCACCCCTGCCACGGTTGTGTGGGGCGGTACGTCCTGCAGTACCACCGAGCCGGCGCCGACCTTGGCGCCCTCGCCAACCATAATGTTGCCTAGGATTTTTGCCCCGGCGGAGATCAGCACGCCGTCACCAATTTTGGGGTGCCGGTCGCCATCTTGTTTTCCAGTACCCCCCAGAGTGACCGACTGAAGAATAGAGACGTGGTTGCCTACTACGGCCGTTTCACCAATCACTAAGCCAGTGGCGTGGTCGAGCATAATGCCGTGACCAAACCGCGCAGCGGGATGAATGTCGATGCCAAACTTCTGTGATACCTGGCTTTGTAAAAATAGAGCCAGTGAGTGTCGGTTTTCCTGCCAAAGCCAATGGGCAACACGATGGGTTTGTAAAGCTTGAAATCCTTTGAAATAGAGGAAAGGCAGATGATATTCCTGACAGGCTGAGTCGCGATCGAGAACTGCCTGTAAATCGTTACGGATAGCGCTGCGTAGCGTCGCGTCGCTGCTAAAGGCCGCTAGCATGATCTCACGGAGCATCATGGCCGGAACCGTTGGGCTATCGAGCTGGTTAGCCAAATGAAAGCTTAGCGCACACTCAAGTTCGTCATGATGCAAAATGGTTGCATGCAGAAAACTCACCAGAACCGGCTCTTGGCTTGCAGCGCGCTGCGTCTCCGCCCGCATTTGCTCCCAAATAGGATCGCCGCCCTGCAATTTTTTTATGGGTACTGAATGAACTGCCGTCATAACGGTCACCATTTTTAAGGTGCTAATACTTCCAGCGCCTAGAGTAGCGCAGGATGTCGGTTGTACCTAGCCAGAAAAAATACCTTTAAAACACCACAAAGCGTGATTCCGCTCCCCATATTTTTTTTCGAAAAGTGTCCAGGGTGCGGTCACCTTCATCTGTTCGAGCGTGCCCTCGAAGCCAATGAGCGCGCAAGCAAGCGCAAATTCCTGTGCATAAACTTGCCAATTGCTGCGCATTTCTAGGGTGCCGCCTAAATGCGCCAAAATGGGGAACCCTGGGTGACCATGAACGCGCCGCTTGAGTTGCGATGACTTGGGCCATGGATTGGGGTACAGCAGGTAATGGTGAGCTACCTTCATATTGCTGCTCTTTAGTAGCTGCCAGAAGGGTTCACATTCGGCGCGCAGCAGCAAGTATTGATCTGAGGAGTTAGCATGTTTGGTTAGCCGATGAGCGGATTTATCAAGACCAATAACCGCAGCATCACCATGGTGCTCTGCTAAGCGCTTGGTGCTCATTCCCGTCCCACAAAAGGAGTCGAGAACAAGGGGTGGGTTACCGCGTTCAGCGAGCCAGGCCGTGGCGTAGTCAAAGGTTTTCTGGGTGTGTTCGGGTATGGGTTTAAGCCAGCGCGTCCGGCAGTGTTTAGCCACCTGTGCCTCGAGATCGGGGTGTGGGGCCTGCTGATCACTTTGCACAGGTGGCTGCTTAATTTGCGTGTCTTCATTCACCTTGCCATCATACCGCGCTTGTCATGGGAGTTTTTAATTATGCGCGCAGATTTGCGCCCCTACTGGGTGAAAAAAGCTTGGCTGAATTGTCGCGAAGC
>JAQXAF010000140.1 GCA_029253085.1 Luminiphilus sp.
GCTCGAGCACCTTGGTTTGCGGAGGAAGAGGCCTGAACTTTATCGGGTTAAATCCATATCAACCAAGTCTTACGGATCAGGAGTAACACATGGCACAGACAGTAGAACAGCTAGCCGAAACGGTGGGTGCCTCCGTCGAGAGGTTGCTGTCGCAAATGAAAGAGGCGGGTTTATCGCACTCGGCTGCAGAAGAAGAGGTCTCAGAGGAGGATAAGCAAACCCTCTTGGCCGCCTTAAAGCGCAGCCATGGAGAGGGAGACGCCGCGCCCCGAAAAATAACGCTCAAGCGCAAGCAGCTAAGCACGCTGCGCACCGGTGGCGGTGGAAAACGCACGGTAAACGTCGAGGTCCGCAAGAAGCGAACCTATGTGAAGCGCGATGAACAAGAAGAGATCGTTGATGCCACTGGAGCAGCGGCTGAAGGGTCAACTGTGGTCGGTGACAGCGTCAGCGACGCTGCTGTCAGCGCTGAAAGTGCGACAGTGCAGGCTGCTGATGGTGCGGAATTTACTGCCAATGTCGCAGCTGCGGATGGTGTCGAAGAGACTTCCAGCGAGTCGACTGCGGTCGATTTAGAAGCTGAGGTGGTCGCTGACATAGCTGCCGCCACTGAAGTCATCGATGAAGATCCAACAAATCTTGATCCTGAAGTATTGCGCCAGCGAGCGACAGCCCGTCGTAAGGCTGAGGAAGAGCAGCGCAAACAGGCTTTAGAGACTGCTGCTGAAGACCGCAAGAAAGAAGAGCAGCGCAAGGTTGATGACGCCAAGCTTCGCCAAGCGGAGGCCGCCAAGCAATCAGCTGCGCCAAGTGAAGCCGATACGGATCGAAAGCCTAAGCGTATGCACGATGCACCGGTCACCCGGGCGACTCGCGAAGATACTGATCGCAAGAAAACCGGCCGTGGACGGCTTGCTAGGACCTCTATTGCGGGGGCGCGGGGTAAGCAGCGCGGCCACAACCTGTCAATGAGTGACATTGAAGCCGCCGAGGGTGGCGCAGGACGTCGTCGCGGAGGGCGACGTAAAAAAGGCCATGAAGAACATTCTAAGCACGGGTTTGCGCAGCCCACTGAGAAAATAGTCTACGACGTCAATGTTCCCGATAACATATCGGTGGGAGAGCTCTCTCAACAAATGGCTGTGAAGGCTGGCGTGGTCATTAAAGAATTGATGCGTTTGGGTGTTATGGCCACGATCAACCAGATGATTGATCAGGATACAGCGTCACTCGTTATTGAGGAGTTGGGACATAGAGTGAGGTTGGTTAGCGAAGATGAGCTTGAGGACAAGCTCGAACAAGCCATGGCCAACCAGGAAGGCACACTTACGTCGCGTGCGCCTGTTGTCACGGTCATGGGGCACGTCGACCATGGCAAGACCTCTTTATTGGATCACATTCGCAAAACTAAGGTAGCGAGTGGCGAGGCTGGTGGCATTACGCAGCACATCGGCGCATATCACGTTGAAACAGAGCAGGGAATGATTACGTTCCTAGATACGCCGGGACACGCCGCGTTTACCTCGATGCGTGCTCGTGGTGCTCGATCAACTGACATCGTAATTTTGGTTGTTGCAGCAGATGATGGCGTTATGCCGCAAACTGAAGAGGCTATTCAGCACGCTCGCGCGGCTGAAGTACCTCTGGTTGTGGCGGTCAACAAAATTGATAAAGAAGCCGCGGATCCCGATCGGGTAAAGAATGAATTGGCTGCAAAAGACGTTATTCCTGAGGACTGGGGCGGCGACACCCAATTTATCGAGGTGTCAGCGCAAACGGGTCAGGGCATCGATGCACTATTAGACGCGCTACTGCTGCAGTCTGAACTGTTAGAGCTGCAGGCGCCTAGAGATACGGCGGGACAAGGTATTGTTATTGAATCTCGTCTTGACAAGGGTCGGGGGTCAGTCGCGTCTCTCTTGGTCCAACAAGGCACGCTGCGCCAGGGCGATATCGTGTTGGCCGGACTGCAATATGGTCGTGTCCGGGCCATGCTGGATGAGTCGTCACAGCCGATAGACGACGCTGGGCCTAGTATCCCGGTGGAAATTTTGGGCCTCGACGGGACACCGGATGCCGGAGATTCATTTGTCGTGGTCGAGAGCGAAAAGCGAGCTCGAGAGATTGCAGAGAGCCGCTCTGAAAAGCTGCGCTCGAATCGTTTGGCGCGCCAACAGGCGGCTAAGCTCGATAATATGTTTGAGTCAATGACCGCCGGCGAACGCAAGGTCTTGAACCTTGTTATCAAGACGGATGTGAGAGGCTCTCTTGAGGCACTACAGGGCGCACTGGCGGATCTTGGCAACGATGAGGTCAAAGTTAATGTAGTCGCTAGCGGCGTTGGTGGCTTGACAGAGTCTGACGTCAGTCTTGCCCTGACTTCTGAAGCCATTATGTTCGGCTTCAACGTGCGTGCTGACGCGGGTGCGCGTCGACTTGCAGAGCAAGAGGGCGTGGAAGTTCGCTATTACAAAGTGATCTATGACTTGATCGATGATGTCCGATCGGCGCTCAGTGGTTTGTTGTCGCCAGAGCTTCGTGAAGAAATTATTGGCATCGCTGAGGTGCGAGACGTATTCCGATCGCCAAAGTTTGGTCAGATCGCTGGATGCATGGTGACCGAGGGCACGGTTTACCGCGCTAAGCCTATTCGCGTACTTCGCGACAACATCGTCATCTATGAGGGTGAGCTCGAATCACTCAGGCGTTTTAAGGACGATGCTAGCGAAGTCCGTAATGGTGTGGAGTGTGGTATCGGGGTGAAAAATTATACCGACGTTAAAGTAGGCGACCTCATTGAAGTCTTTGACGTCAACGAGATTGCACGATCACTCTGAATACCTGTGCCTAAAGATTACAGTCGGACACAGCGTATTGGGGACTTCTTGCAGCAGGAGTTGGCTCGACTGCTGCAATTTACTCTCAGTGACCCGCGTTTAAAAATGGTGAGCGTGACGGGCGTTGATGTCAGTCGCGACCTTTCCCATGCGAAGGTGTTTTTTACGCAAATGGGTGTCGATGATGCTCAGGCTGCTGCGGTGACGACCGCTGCCTTAGAGCGTGCCAGTGGATTTTTGCGGTCAGAGATTGCGAGGACTGCAACTCTGCGCACGGTTCCAAAATTGCGCTTTTGTTTTGACGAGAGTGTGGGTCGTGGGCGTGATATGGAGGCCCTCATTCGAGATGTTCGTGCTGCAGATAGCGAACTCGGCGGTGAGCCAGACAGCGCAGAGGACGATTAGGGGTGGCAAGGCGGCGACGGGGTCGTGCTGTCAACGGTATTTTAATCCTCGATAAGCCCCTAGGCCTGACCTCCAACGCCGCACTGCAAGCCTGTAAACGTTTGTTTGACGCCGCCAAAGCCGGCCACACCGGCAGTTTAGATCCCTTAGCGACCGGCGTTTTACCTTTGTGCTTTGGCGAGGCCACTAAATTCTCTCAATTCGTATTGGATGCAGACAAGGCCTATACCAGCACCTTTGTGCTCGGTGTTGGTACCGATACTTTAGATGTGGAGGGAGAAATTACGGCAAGAGCCGATGCCTCCGTTATCAATGAGAGCACCGTTAGAAATGCGATGTCAGCACTGACCGGGGACATAGAGCAAGTCCCACCCATGTACTCAGCGCTTAAGCGTAATGGTCAGCCGCTGTACAAGCTGGCCAGGCAGGGCGTAGAGGTAGAGCGAGCCTCTCGTCGCGTCACTATTCGTGAGTTTGAGTGTCTGGCATTTCGTCCCGGTGTGGCTGCTGAGGTTGATGTCGCGGTTCACTGTTCCAAAGGCACCTACATTCGCAGTTTGGCCGAGGCGCTGGGTGAAAAAATGGGGCTGCCAGCCCACGTCAGTGCGTTGCGGCGGACGTTGGCCGGCCCTTATGCCTTGCAGGAGTCCATCTCTCTGAATCGCCTCGAAGAAGTCGCCGCAATTGGAGTCGGGGGTTTAGATGACTATCTGTGCCCTATGGACGGACCACTGCAGGGGCTGCCTGCGGTGAGCTTGGTTGAGTCCTCTACTTTTTACCTACAAAGAGGCCAGCCCGTAATGGTGCCAAATGCCCCTCAAAATGGTATACTTCGGCTCTACGCAGCGAATCAGCGCTTTCTTGGCATCGGTGAAGTACTCGATGACGGGCGTGTTGCACCGCGCAGACTTGTGAACGATTCCTGATTTACGCAAGAGTATCTACGCAAGAACCGATTTCATAACGGACCTGTCTGTAAACCTGCACGGACAGAGCCTAATCTTACAAGCAGGTTGGAGAAGAAAACTATGGCTTTAGATGCAGCCACCAAGGCCCAAATTGTCACCGACTACAAGCAGTCAGAAGGCGATACGGGTTCCCCAGAAGTGCAAGTAGCACTGCTCACTGCAAACATTGAACAGTTGCAATCCCACTTCAAAGAGCACGCACA
>JAQXAF010000018.1 GCA_029253085.1 Luminiphilus sp.
GACGCAGATCACAGCGATAGCCCACCGCTTCAACACAGTCGACGACAGCATCAGGTGTCAGTGCGTCGTAAGGATGAGACATAGCATTAGCATCACAGCAAATGCGTAGCATAACCCAGTCATTAGATTGAGGGGGCAGTCACTTCATGGGTTTGCGTTGCTCGCGCCAAGCACCAGGCGTCGATACGCGCCGCACCAGCCTTCCTTAGGGTCGTAGCAACTGCTTCAAGTGTCGTCCCGGTGGTGACAACATCATCAATAATGAGAACCGACTGTTGGCTGAAGGACCGGTTCGTGGTGTAGCGGCCTAGGGTATTGATCAGCCGCTGCTGACGATCCATGTGGTGCTGGGCTTTTTTTCGGGGGCTAGCTATGAGGTTATCGGCTATGGGTGGTTTCCAGTGAGATCGCTGCCCAAGTGTTTTACTTAAAACCTGGGCGAGTAGTTTGCTTTGGTTATAGCCACGGCGCCAACGACCCCGCCAATGCATAGGGACAGGTACTAGGGCGTGGTAGTGCGCCTTGATGGGGGCCGCTTCCAAAGCGAGTGCCACCAGTAACTGGGTAAGCTCTATTGCGCCATTGAACTTCCATCGATGAATAAGCTCCCGCGTGACACCGCTGTATTCTAGCCCCGCTTGCACAAAGTGCAGTGCCGTTTTGCGGCGGCAATGGTTGGTAAGTGCGGATCCGGGATAGCCGCATTGCGGGCAAGCCCATGGGTTGCGGCGAATTGAACTAAAACAGCTGTTGCACAGCAAATGGCTAGATGCACTGGAAATGTGACAAATCAGGCAGTGACTGGGTAAAAAATCTTGCTGAAGCGTCTCCGCTAACCGGTGTAGCCACAATGCGGCTTCTCCTCCACTGAAAAATGACAATGTGCACCACCGCCAAGGCCTTATGGAACATCCGATTCATTCACGCCTGACTTTTGCTAGGATTAGAGTGAATTTCATCACAAGGCGAGTGACATGACCGAGTCTATGCACGCATCTAAAACTGAGGGCTCTGACGATACCGAGCGCCGCCTTAATCCAGAAGATCAAGCGAAGGTAGATACCTTCTTAAAATCGGGCGTTAACTCGGTGGAGCGCAAGCCCTTTAGGCCAATTATCATGATTTTATTATTGATTGCGGTAGTTACGGGGTTTAGCTTGCTCAGCCAAGGCATCGCCCTCTGGGCTGGAATTTACTGATTTTTTTGAGATTGGTTTTATAACGCTGCTATTACTGCTGTCATATTTGGCGTAGTACGTAACTTGACTGCGCGTCCTCCTTAGAAAGAGGGGCTCAAAGGCCTCTAAGCACCCTCGACAGTAAGCGCCGCTACCCTGCTACTTTTACGTTATTTTTTTGTTAGCTCTTCCCTTTGCATACTTCTAGGGCATCGAATTAAATTTCGGCTCACCACAATGACTCATCTAACCGGTACTGTGATAAACCCCGTGTGGCTTTAGACGAGTTTTTAGAGCTGATCCAAACTCGGCGCCTGCCCCGTACTACGAGCAATGTTGAGAAGAATGTTACTTAGAGCAGTGCTAATGGGCCTGTGCGTGCCGGTAGGCGTTAGCGCAGCCCCCTCGGATACATTCGCGCAGCTTCTCTTGGTATTGCAGTCACTTCAGCCACAGAAGACGGTAGGGGACGGGGACACAGCGACTTCGGCTCCAGTAATCAATGTGAGTGCAAGCCAATCGGTTGTTGTCTCCGGTGAAACCCTAACCCTGACCTGGTCATCTACTAACGCGACTTCGTGTGAAGCTTTGGGGTCTTGGCGTGGGGATTTACAGACTTCGGGTTCCCTAGAGCAACAGGCATATGGCATTGGGGAGCGCTCTTTTTCGATCGCATGCACCGGTAGTGGCGGGACGGCCATGTCGACCCCAATTCTTGTTCGCTTCGAGCTCAGCCCGGTTCAACGGTCGGCTCAAGCCGCGGTGTCCGCAGCTATGTCCGCATTTTGAATCTGGAGAAAAGATAATGAAGAAACTATTGAGCGTTTTTGTATTGTTTTACTCGGCGCTTACCTTCAGCGCTATCCCTGAACTCCCTTTTCCTAGCGGGAGTTGCTCCGGGATTTTGTCCCTTACAGATCCCGAACTGAGTTCAAACAATAGCCGCACTTTTGATGGAGACGCCAACTTAACGTTAATTTTCGATTTTGATGCGGGCCAGGCCTACGGTGTGTTTCTTCTTTACGATAATTTTGATGGGGACAGTGAACGCTTCGCACAATGGTCAATGGACCAAGACCTCTCTGGGACGAGCCTTACGATAGAGCGGGACGAACTTATGCCCGCCTCATTTATAGCCACGTTTTCCATTGATTTCCCGATTGACGAAAGTACGCCTAATTTAGTGGACCTTCAGCCAACCGGTAATGTCTTCGTAGACTACACGGTTAAGTTTCGCTTGCTCCCAACAGGCGGCGGCTCCATGTATATCATCCAAGGCATTAATAATGCGGAGCACGGCTTTTGTGCGGCGCTGTAAGCGATCTCGGTTGAAGAAAAAAAGGACTGTTCTAGGGTGATAATTTTTGATTTCGTCGACCCAGACCCAGACCCAGACCCAGACCCAGACCCAGACCCAGACCCAGAGCAGATCGGACATTCTTGAGGTTACTCGTCCCGTCGAGAACGCATAAGGCCCTTGGTTACTCGCGTAGGGGGGGTACCCATATCAGATCTAAATGTACGAGCCTGGGGCACACTCCAACATGCGCAATCTTAAAGAGCTATTTTTAAGGGCGCTGTCTTGATCTTCTAACCGCCTCAACGATTGATCAACCGCCCCGATTTAAATAATCCAATCATGGGCCGTCGCAGCCCACTTTTCTGCAAATGACTTTTCAGTCACTGTAATCGCAAGCACCATAGTTAGGCTGAACGACAAGCTTTCAGGGGACTTCTCGCCGGTTACCGAAATGCCAGAGGTAAAAAAATCTTCTGCAGCGTTCTCATCAATGATCGAGAGATCGCTGCTGATACGGGGGCGGCTCAGCGTAATGTAGTGATCATCGTAGGCCTCGAGGCGCCCAACGATCTCACCCTGTGCGGTAACCAATGTCACAATTGTTCCAATATTCAAGGTACCACTCCAATGCTGCCGAAGTTGCTACCATGCTAGACCTTTACTGCTACGTTGACGGTGGCTCTGAGTTATTTGTGTGACGAAGGTTCACTTTATGTGAGGTAGATCACAATTTTTAGGCGGCCAACTGCGACATCGATAGATCATTTGCTACCAATTGTTGCCAAAACTACCTGAGGTCAACAATGAGGGTTGATTATGAATGACATGACGGAAAGGGTGTGCCGGCTGTTGTCCTGGTACGCGTTTCTTCACGCACTGATCTTAATAGCAATTCTATTTGTTCACTTCGTGCTGAGCATCGACATGAAAATTCTTGGGGAGCCGGGCAAGTTATTAGAAATTTACTTCCTTGAGCTACTCGGTAGAAATACAGCGATCTGCTTATCACCTGGCATCTGGTTAGCACTGCGTATTGTGACGGGCACTGCTCGAATACTACCCTGGAAGTAACAACTGGTAGCGGAGGCCTAGGGCATTGGCACGCGAAACTGCGGCCTGCCTGAGGAAACTGAGCGTCGTGCTGACACGAGGTTCGTAAATGGCTTGGAATTTTTTCAAATAGCGCTTGCTGTTTTGTAACGCACATCGCTGGTACTTAAGCACCCACAGGTACCGTCACGTTAGGCTGCGCGAGTAAAAAAGCATTAGCCTTTTTTCAATGCAAAGCGTTAATTTTCTGGTGCTGCTGATCGGAGTGCTTTGCGATCGCCGAAGGCTATATTTTGGAAGGTTTACACAGCAGAGGGACAAGGTAGAGCCACCCTAAAACAGGGATGGGTAGTATCCATAGGACGGCCCACCAGCCTGATCGCCCAATATCATGTAATCGTCTAACCGTCGCCGACGTTGTCGGAATTGCCATAATGGGACGATACAACAACACGAGTAACCCAACCTCAGGGTCTACCATACCCATGGGGATGAGATGACCTAGGGGCAGGTCAAGTAGGCTGATGGTTGTGACTGCCGTCGCTTCATCGATTAAGGCGACCACTAGATACAACAACATAAAAAAAAGCATAAAAAACCAAAATTCTGACCTTGAGGCAGTGCCTTTGAAGTCGAAGCTTTGCTTGATACCCATTTTCACTGAAACAAAAAATATCGACATACGCCCCTCTGTTTCCATTGCTCTGGTGTCACCTTGGCGCAATTTAGACATGTGTGCCGCACATAAAGCGAAATCAGCCGTGCCATGAGTGAGGATGGATTGGCCTTTGGTGCGGTGCTAGAACTTGAGTACACCGCTGAAAAATAATCAGTCGTTAAAGCCTATAAGGTGCCAGAGCTTAGTTGCCAATGACCGCAAGGACAATCAAGAACAGCAGCGAGGGCGCTAGCAAACACCCCACGCCGGTATAAAATGTGGCGGTCATTGCACCGTAGGGCACCAGTTTTGGGTCTGTGGCCGCAAGGCCTGCGGCCACACCACTGGTTGTACCCATTAGGCCGCCATAGATCATTGCCGAGTTGGGGTTATCGAGCCCTACACGTCCTGCAAGAAGCGGCGTAGCGATCATGACAAGTACAGATTTCACCAGTCCAGCGGCGACACTCAGTGCAATGACGCTCGAGTCTGCGCCCAGTGCTGTGCCTGTGACTGGGCCAACAATATAGGTCGCAGCTCCCGCTCCAATGGTACTAATCGCCACTGCGTCTCGATAGCCGAAGGCATAAGCAACAATAGCGCCCACGCTGAAAGACACGACAACGCCAATGATGACCGAGATTGCACCGATCAATCCGGCCTTTTTTAGCTCATCAAATCGCACCCCATAGGCCGTTGCTATAATGGCGAAATCACGGAACATGGCGCCACCCATAATGCCAAGGCCCGCAAATAGCGGGATATCGGCGAGTCCCATTGACCCATCAGTGCGAATGCCTCCGTAGTAGGCGAGCAGCAAGCCGCCAACAATGGCAATGGCAGAGCCATGCAACTTGCCGCGGGTCAGTTTGGCAGAGAGAAAATAGGAAAACCAAACCAGCGCGCCAATAACCGCGAAGGCAACGATGAGCGTATTGCCTTCAAGCACTCTGATGAAGGTTTCACCGATCATTGTGCTGTCCGGGGGAGAGGCGGGCGATCAAAGGAATGAGTAAAAAGCCTGCGGCGACCGCTGCAATGCCGGCGGTGATCGCGAGCCAGCCGCTCGATAACGCTTCAACAACATTTTGCTTGGCTGCCATGGCAACCACAATCGGCACATACATGGCATTCCAGAAGTTGATGCCTTTTTCTGTCGGTACACTGATGTTAAAACGCGGGTGCTTTTGATTAACCAACACAATGAGCAACAGCATGGACAGGCCGACTCCGCCAACATTTGCCTGCACACCGATGAGCTGTCCCAATAAATCCCCTAAAAACACCCCGGTCAGCATGCAGAACGCAAGCAGAGCGACCCCATAGATCACCATAGCCTCAACTCCAAGCGGCAACTTCCAAAACTCTTATTTTTTGCGTTGCTCACGGCTTTGCCCCAAACAGAAGTTTAAACAAACTCAATGCACCATCGTCGCAGAGACAAGCCCGCCTTTTATTGCCCTGCGGGCACATGGGACTAAGGTATCCAAGCCGCGGGAGATTTTCCATAAAAACTCCTGCTTTACGGCGTCAAATGCTTGACGTCACGTACTCTCCTACTCGCTCTGGCGAACCCTACTGCAATTTAAATGCCTGAGAGTCCCCGCTGTGACCTGGGTAAAGCCTTGGGCAATTATTGCTGGGCGGGGCGAATGTGTTTTAAGGTCGTTAACTGACGTCGATTTTCCCCATCTGCGGTTCAATACCGGGGTTGGCTCTAGATGTCGATGCGGTGTTTAGGGCTGTTAGAGCGCTGCTAGCGCAGAGGAAATCTCCATGCTCTACTGTGGTCGTAAATCTTTACGGTGGGACGCACATCATGTCGCTAAAGATAATAGGTGCTGGACCCGGCAGGACAGGTACGCTGTCACTTAAGACGGCATTGGAGCAGTTGGGTTATGCGCCTTGTCATCATATGCAGTCTTGCTTTGAAGGGCTTCAGCAGACCCGGTGGTTCTTGCAGGCAGCCCAAGGGGACTTCGTTGACTGGCAGCAAGTCTTCAGTGGCTATGAGGCGGCGGTAGATTGGCCTGCGGCAGCCTACTATCAAGACCTACTCCAAGTCTTTCCAGATGCAAAAGTCATCTTTAGCGACCGCGCACCCGAAGACTGGTATGAAAGCGTTGCCAGCACTATTTACCGCGTACTTCCTGCCATACCGGATTGGCTGCGAAGAACCGTTCCCCATATCAACCGGGTGGCGCTGATGGTTGATAAAACGGTTTGGAAAAATGAGTTAAACAACCAGTTTGAGAACCGTACGGCGATGTTGGATTTCTTTGAGCGCCGTCGGCAGGAAGTCATTGCATTCGTACCGCCGCAGCAGTTGTTGATACATTCAGCGGCTGAGGGGTGGCAGCCTCTCTGTGCCTTTTTGGGGGTAGAGGTACCGAGCACGCCCTATCCGTGGGTAAATGAGGGGGCTAGGATCAGACGAGGGGTTAGGGTGTTAAAGACACTTGCCTGTGTGCCTTGGATGCTACTTTTGGCGGGAATAATGACGGTGCTTTACTGGGTAGCTATTCAGCCGGCTTGAGAAATAGCGCAGACAGATGAACCCAAATTTCGGCATAGCCTTCTCGTTATTGCTACCCATAGACAACCTGCCGTAGTGCGCGTGGGTTTATCGGTTTGATGGCCGAGCAATTCCGTCGGCAATTTGTTGCACGGCAACAAAGCTAAATGTCACTTGAAGGCAAAACTTTGTGTTCATATTTTGGATTGCAGTACAGTGCCTGTCCAACCCGTTTTACCCTTCGATACCGTTGGTGTGATCCGTAAAAGCCAACGACAAATCTTTTAACTCAAAAGGATTGATGCCATGCCCGAAATTAGTGTCCAACACCGAGCTGCTGCCCTCGATAACCTCGAGCCCTGCGAGTCTTTCGGAGAGCCCTTAGGAGCGTTGCCGCTTCAAACTGCCATGGGTTTTTATGAGGGAGAGTCATTTAAAGGGCAGGTCTATACCGGTACGTGGGAGTGTGAGCCCGGCACTATGGAGCTGAACCTAGATCTCACGGAATTCTGCCACCTGTTGGCGGGACATTGGAAATTCACCTCTAAAGCTGGGGTGGTGACTGAGGTACGAGCGGGGGACAGTTGGGTTTTTCCTCGAGGATGGCAGGGCACCGCTGAGGTTCTAGAAACCGTACGTAAAGTCTATTGCATGATGGTGCCTGAAGAGAGCGTCTAGTCGCTGTTAAAGCCCTTCTACGGCACGGTTCCATGCGCCTGATGGCTCCGTCAGCGCTGCTGCTCCTTTGTGGCAGGGCTGGTTTTGGCAGGACTTATCCCAATAAACGTTGAACAGCGGAGGATGGCCACTTAAAGCTTGCACGTGAAGACCTACTATAGTACTTTATATTACAAAGTACTTTAGTAAGGGGAATTCAGGATGAAATCTGAAATTGAAGCTGATATTAAATTTTTAAAACAAATGGCCGAGCAGGGTCAAAAGTCACCACTTCAAGGCGGCGAGCATGGGGTCCTGTGGGGGGGAATGTTTACCTTATCAGCATTGTTTGCTTATGCCGTTGTCGCCGGAGTCCTTTCTCTTCCACCGTGGACCATTGCACTTGTATTTATAGGGCCAGCACCCATTGGTGTACTGGGTGCGCGCTATCTCAGCAAAAAATACGGTGGCAGCTCGGGTGGTTTTAGCTTTGGCAACAAAACCTCCGCAGCAGCGTGGGGTGCAGTGGCTATCACTATTGGCGCTCTTTATATACCGGTGCTCGTAGGGCAAGCACTAGGTTTCCTAGATATAAATGGTGTCTACATTTTTGGATCCTTGCAGGTTACGGTTTTTGCGTTGTATGCCGTCGCGTATTCAACGACCGCACAGGTCTCTGGTGACCCTAGGCAGTACGTATTTTCGGGCACTGCGATCGCCGCGTCAGTTGCCAGTGTTTTTGCAATGGGAACCTACGAAATGTTTTTAGTTATGGCGGTGGGCTTATTCTGCAGCGCGGTGATTCCTGGATATCTAACGCGATCCAAGCAGTCCGTGGCGGCATAGATCCGTTATGAGTGACATGCCAAATTTGTCGGCCGACGATATCAATGACCTTATCCACGGAAGGGTGAGGCTGGCGGCTATGGCCTACATCGCCGGCGCCGGTGACGCCGACTTTACGGCGATAAAAAAAGCGGTCAACACCAGCGATGGCAACATGTCGGTGCACTTGCGAAAGTTAGAGGATGCCGGTTACTTGGCGGTGACTAAAGGCTATAACGAGCGTAAGCCACAGACGACTTACGCGTTGACTGACATAGGCCG
>JAQXAF010000078.1 GCA_029253085.1 Luminiphilus sp.
TTGCGCGATCGGTGGTGGCACTGCGAGATCGGCTACGAGGCGATTACCCAGGGGTTGAAATCTATGTCTTGGGCAATGACTTATTTGAACTCGACAGTTACAACGCGCAAATCAAAGACAGAAATAATTTGGCACCTTTGGTGGCTTTAGCAACGACCTTATTGCTGTGGCTTTGCCTCAACTCATTGGTTTATGCCCTGTGTACCTTGGTGGTTTCCTTTCTGGGTATCTTGCTCACCATTGGCACCGTGGGTTGGTCGGGCTTTGCGTTCAACCAAATTTCCAATATGGGGCCACTCGTCGTGCTGACAATTGCCATGGCCCACGGCATTCATATTATTTCAATTTACTTGCAGGGCTTGCACGAGGGGCTGACCAAGCTCGAGGCTCTCGAACAAAGTCTGCGATTGAACTTACAGCCAGTCACCCTAGCAACCGTGACAACGGCCATGGGCTTTCTCAGCCTCAATTACTGCTCTTCGGCGGGCATTTATGGTTTTGGCAACGCCGTAGCCATGGGCGTTGTTTGGGCCTATTTGGTTACCCTAACCTTATTGCCTGCGTTGATCATGTGGGTTCCAACCCGTCGAATTCCTCGCCCACTGGGTGTGCGCGGCATGATCCGTCGGGTGTCAGACCTCGTCACACAAAGAGGTAACGCACTATTTTGGGGGCTGTCGGTCATTATCGTCCTTTGCCTCGCGCTGCTGCCGCTCAATAAGGTCGATTTTGATCGTTTTGAATTTATCGATAAAGATTCTGATTTTCACCGGGTGATCACCGCGTTGGCCGAGAAAATCGGCAATGATCAGTCGCTGGTTTATGCTATCGATAGCGGCCAGTACTACGGCATTGCCGACCCTGAATTCATGTTGGAAGTCGAGGGTTTTGCAGATTGGCTAGAAGAGCAGCCCGATGTGAGTGTGGTGAACAGCTATGTGGGCATGCTGAAAACCCTCAACGAGGCCGAGAACGACAACGATCCCGCTTGGCACATACTGCCCGACGATAACCTGCAGGTGATCGACTACTTGGTGGGCTATCAGTTAGTGCAAGAGATAGAGCCACACTTAGAGCCCATATTCGATCCTGAGTACACCACTGTGAGAGTCGTCGTGGGCACGTCTAACCTGTCCAATCTGCAGCTGTTAGATCTCAATAAACGGATCGAAGCCTGGCATGCCGACAACATAAACCCAGACTATCGGGTCTTACATGGCAGCAACACCATTTTGTATGCGCGGCTTAACGATACGATTTCAAGGCAGTTACTCGAGGGTTTCACGGTCAGCTTTTTGTTGATTACGCTCACCATGCTGGTGGGATTGCGCAGCGTTCGCTACGGGCTCATCAGTATCGCACCTAACCTATTGCCACCGGCTGTTGTCTTCGGGGTTTGGGGCCTTTTTGTGGGTCAGTTGAGCCCCTACATTTTAATGCTGTTTTCCATCAGCATCGGTTTGGTGGTAGACGACTCGGTGCACGTCTTGAGTAAGTATATGGCGGCTCGAAAGGCGGGGGATAACCCCGACGAGGCGGTGCGCTATTCCCTCGATAAGGCCGGTTCGGCGATTACCATTACGACGGCTGCGTTGGCCATGGGCACGTTTATTCTGGTGTTCTCCAACACCTACTATTATCAAAACGTTGCCCTGATGCTTACACCCATTATTGTTGTGGCGTTATTATTGGACCTGCTGTTTCTGCCGCCTTTGCTGGTCAAACTCGATAAATTTTTAGATCGCCGCGGGAAGGTATCGGCCTAGTCATCACTCAGTGCAGGTGTAAGGAGAGGGGTTTGTCTGGCTCCTTCGAGTGGTGGGGGTGGGTGTATGCTGCAATCGTTAGATAACGTACTGTGGTATGTGAGGCCCGAAGCGCCTTTGATTTGATAAGCGCCCCGGGCACAGGGAGAGCCATCATGAGCCAACAATATCCCACACCGGATCAGTACAACCTTATGGGACGTCCTGAGTCGGGTTACACCCTTAAGGTTCGATCGGCGCTACGTTACAAGCAAGTTCCTCACCAATGGCTGGATCGCTTCGCCCACAACAAGTTATTTAAACAACATGCCAAGGTGCAGTTAATACCGCTGCTTTTTTTGCCCGACGGCACGGCGATGCAAGACTCGACCCCTATCTTGGAACTTCTTGAAGAACGCCACCCAGAACCTGCGATTCATCCCGATGATCCCGCGCTGCACTTTTTATCCGATCTCTTGGAGGAGTACGCCGACGAATGGGTCAATAAACTCATGTTCCACTATCGCTGGAGCTATCCTGCAGATCAGAAGCGACGATCGCGCACCTTGGCTGAAGGCAGCCTTGGCGGGTTCACGGCTCCCTGGTTCGGCAAACTCATGAAGCCCTTGGTGGCGCCCTTATTGGTGCGGCGCATGGTGCCTCGCATGGCTTTCGCTGGGTCTACCGACAACAACCAGCCTATTTTAGTGTCTTCCTTCGACCGGCTCGTTGCGCTACTTGAGCTGCACTTGCAGGAACGCCCCTACGTATTGGGAGGACGACCCGCCCTGGCAGATTTTGGTCTTTGGGGCCAGCTGTATCAGGCGTTTACTGACCCCAGCTGTCACGAAATCTTGGAGGACAAGGGGCCCGCGGTCGTGGCGTGGATCAAACGCATGGAGTCGCCGGAGCTTCTGGGTGACTTTGACACCCTAGATCATCTGATGCCAACGCTGCGCCCCATTTTTTTTGAGGAGGTGGGGCCGCGCTTCTTGGCTTGGGCGGCGGCCAACGCTCGCGCCTGGGAGACGGGAGAGAAACAAACGGGACTCACCATGGCCGGGCAGCGCTATTATCAGAAGACGTTTAAGTATCCGGCTCAGGGCTATGCGCGCCTGCGCAGTCGGTTTGCTGCGTTGAGCGAGGACACTGCGCTGACAGAATTTCTACACGACACTGGCTGTCTTAAATTTTTTAGAGCCTAGCGCTGAGCGTGCTATCTATGGCACCCGGGGTGACTCCTGCCTAACGCCACCCAATGCTGACTTTCAATGGCGGCGCGAGTTTTGTCGTTGCTTATTACGGACCTGCTGCAATCGCGGCAGTCGGTGTTCGGGTGTCAGGCTTATGAGAGCGGGGAGGGGCTAGTGCCTCCCTCATTAGCCTAGCGCTGTCATTTTACAGTGCCGAAACATGATCGCCAGTTTCTTCAGAGGTTGAGGTGCCAATAACACGCGCCCAGCATAATCAGGCATCTCAGATTTTAATCACCCGTGCGTGAGAACCCTCTTAACGTGGCTCTTCTAATAGACTCCCAAAGAAGAGCGTGTTGATCAAAAGTTTTTGAGTGCCCCACCAAAAGGCCCTAAAGGTCACGGCATCGAGAGCCAACACCACAGCGCCGTCACCCTGAGCATCGACAATCAGACTTGCAGAACTCCCAGCGAGCGCTTGATTTTCAGCAGACATATAGCCCGATAGCAAAGGTGCTTCGCCGTATACTATGGGGGTTGAGTAGGCATTTTCAGACCGGGCCATAAAGTTTGCACTGCGGCGAAACATCGGCAGCATCTCTTCGGTATAGCCATAGCCCACCGGGTGTGTGATATCGACTTTTCCCTCAAGAATGACGCCCCGAACCAGCTTAAAAGCGGCCTCATCTCGGGCGTCGGCGTAGGGTCGGCGCTCTGGAAGCAGCGCTTCAAAGGCTTCAGTATCCTCCTGCGCTATCGCCGCGGCAGCCTCCTTGTTAGCGCTCGAGGCCTCGGTCGCGCGCCAGTGAACGGCCGTCAGATCTTTGTCACTTAGCCACTCAATGGTGGCGGCACCTTGCGCCCAGAGCACGCCGCCATCGAGGACGAAACGCCGTAGGTTATCGACGAGTTGATCGGGTGACTGTCTTAGCGGATTGGTCAGAATGACGTGTGTGTAGCCAGCGAGATCAATGCGCGACAATTGGTGGGTATCGACCATGGTGAGGGGCATTTGTACACGACGATCCAGCAGGTGCCAGATTTCTCCAACATCGTAGGCGCTGGTGCCAGCACCCGTTGCGATCAGAACTTTGGGCATTTGAAGAACATGGAAATCTCGGCTGCCCAAGTCGATCCCCTGAGGGGTATGGCTGCTGGCCACCGGATAAACCGGTAGGCCGTTGGCTGCGGCAGTTTGCATTAGGGTCAGTGCTTGAGCGGGAATCGTGTCGTTGAGCTGCGGGGTGACCAGCAGCGAACCATAGCCAAAATCAACGCGCCCTTGGTCGATAACTGAGGCTGTAAATGGTCGCTGAGCTACCCGTACATTGGCGCGGGCTTCGAGCAGTCCGTAGAGCAAGGTTGGTGAGGCGCTGTCGCGCCAGTCGATCAGGTAGCCAATATTAGAAGCGGCAAGGGTTGCGCTGCGGGTCAAAAAATCTTGCGTAATCGCTGTTGTTTTGACCCGCTGCACGGGCTCGCGGGTGTGTTGCAAATTAAACGCCCAGGGCAGGGTCCAGGTGGAGACGTCGTAGAAAATGTTTTCTTCAAACTCCAGCTGTCGATTCCACAGTGTTTTTAAATAGGTCGACTGAGATTGATCGAGGGGAATGGCAATCGTCGAGCCGGCTCGATAGGTGTTGCCCTCGACCTCAGTATCTTGACTCAGGACTTCCGTAATAATGCCATGGCCCTCAAGAATTCGTACAAACTCCCGAAGACGCGTTGGATCACCGTTGGCGGTGGCGAGGTAGTAGCCCGAAGCACCTTGATTGGCGTTGTCCTGATAAAACGTTTGTTGGTAGGCCAGTAGTTCATCTTTGAGTTCAGCGGTAGCTTCAAGGGACGACAGCGACGCCCTAAATTGATTGGTAATGGTGTCTGGAAATGTGAGGCGGCCACTGATGACATCTTGCCGGCTACCTCGAGAGGATGGCTGTTCAAATAAAATACCGACACAACCAAAGAGGTCGGGGTAGGTAGAGCCCTTACCCATAAAAAAGTCGTCGTAGCCCTCTTCACTAAAATACAGAATCCCCTCACGGTCGAAAGCCCGGGCATGGTACTCGCCGATTTTAGCAGTTAACGCTTGGTTGATAGCCGGAGTGAGGGGGTTAGTGCGTTCAGGTTTTCCCGGCATGAAAAAGAAGTTGCTGTTACTGCCCTGCTCGTGAAAATCGAGCTGCACGTTGGGCTTCCAGGCGTGGAAAAGTGCAAGCCTGCCACGACTTTCCGGGTGCTGATGGGGCAGCCAGTCGCGATTGAGGTCAAACCCGTAGTAGTTGGTTCGCCCATTAGGAACAGTCTCTCGGTGCTCGCGATCATTGGCATCAGGGCTAGGAACTTGTCCACGGTGGCTGTTGGTCCAGTGGGCAAAGCGATCGAGGCCATCGGGGTTGAGCATGGGGTTAAAAATAATGACCACGTCTTCAAGCTGCGCTGCAATCGCCGGATTCAGGGAAGCATTGAGGTAATAGGCGACCATGGGAGCCGCGTTACTGCCGCTGGGCTCATTACCGTGAATGCTGTACATCATGTGCATCACCGCAGGCTGCGCGGTCGCCTCGAGGGTGGTGGTGGGATCGATGATGTCGGCGCGGGCAGCCTTGATAGCTTGCAGCTTGGCAATATTAGACTCAGAGGATATGGCGTAGCTGACTAATGAACGCCCGCCATAGCTGGTGGCATGAGTCCCCAGTGCCACCATGCGCGGCGAAACTGCTGCAAGGGAGTCGAGGTAGGCCACAATTTCATGGTGATACCAGTGGCGTTCTCCTACCGCGACGCCGGTCACTGTCGTGGGCGAGGGCAGGTCACTCCTGAGCTCGGGTGTGGTTGCCAAGATGTCTTTCAAGGACAAAGCGCTAGACCAGCTTACTGATGCGATGACGGTGAGCACTAGAAAGCTGAGGAGTTTAAATGCCTGTTTCATGAGCGAATCTCGGGCTGTTATGCCTGCATCATAGCGATAAGTCGTGAGGTTTTGGCGAGTAATTTTCGGTGTGAATTCGAAGCGAATAAGACGCGGAATAAGATAAGAGACGAGACAATACACAAGATAAGCGATGCAAAATGGAATCGATGCGGCTTGGTCTAGGTTTCAGCTCAGGATAATTTGTGCGCGAGTTGTTGGTGAAAGTTGACGATGGCTTTTTCAAAATAGCCAAAGGTTAAGTGGGTATTCGCTGGCGTGCTAACAGTTTCTTGTATCGCGCAGGCGGCGGCACGATCCTCAACCTGCCCCGCATTATTGACAAACTCGACATCGCGCTGCGCGGCTTCCAGCGTGATCGGACGTTCATCTGTTGATGTGTTCATCACATAATAGCTAACCAAGCGGGTCCTTGTGGGGCTAAGCGGTTCCATAATGGTCAGGCTGGCGTGTTTTGAAAGTAGCGAGACACTCGCATTGGGAAACAGATGGTAAACCGAGGTCACCATGCCATCTATTTTTCGATCTTCAGGTGCTAGGTTGCGCAACTTCTCAATGCGTTTGAAAGGAAAAACAACCCGTGCATTGGCCCCAAGGGTTTCAACGACGTTGATGTTATCTAGGCCAAAGGGATAAAAGGTTTCTTGGTGAAGCGACTTGATATGGTAACCCTCGAGGAGCGTCTCGGTAATTAATTTCCAATTGGCGTTATCAGCGACTTCGCTTTGCTCAAAGCAAATTTGATCTGGCGTAAAAAATTTGGGTTTGTCGCTAAGCGATTCATCAGTTATTTCGCCCATTTGTTGTACGTAGACGAGACCACCAAATTCCCTAGCGCTCACCTCTGCCAAGCCGTGCTCCTGCTTGTCTAAATCGGGGAAAGCGGCTTGCCCGGGTATACCTTTGAGGGCACCATCGAGCCCATAGGTCCAGGCGTGGTAAGGGCAGGAAAAATTCTTCTGGCACCCCTGGCCACTCGCGACTTGCATGCCGCGGTGGCGACAGGCGTTGATAAATGCCCGAACCACACCGTCGTTGCCCCGGGCTACCAGTAATGGCGTTCCTGAGGCAGAGCGAGCGACGTAGCTGCCGGTGTCAGGCAGGGCGGCAGAGGGACAAAAAGGAATGGGTGATTGTCGAAGCAGCAACAGCTCGGCATCAAAACGTTCTTGGCTGTGGTAGTGCGCTACCGGCTCTTGCCAAACGGTGTCGCCCAGATCAGTGCTCCGGTCATCGATATGTTGGAATATACGTTCGATGGTTTGTTGTTCGTTGAGCAGGGGCAGTGTTTTTGCTTCGGTCGGTTGATTCACGTCGTCATCCAATTCAGTTACCACGAACCCGCTGCAATCAATAGCAGATATACCCAAAAGCGGGTGACCAGTTTAAACAGATTAATCGTGTTTTTCAGTAACACTTGCCGCTGCTTTACTTGTACTGCATCAGGATTCCCCAATTGAGTGGGTCTTTGTACAGTTTCTCGTGTAAAAAATTGACACACCCTGTAGTCTAGAGATCGATAATAAAGACAGATAAGCAACGCGTTGAGCTGAATCAGCTTTGGGGGCGGCGTATGCAAACCAGCACTAATACACGTATTAGGGCGCTGACGGATCGTGGGTTTTGGGGACAAGATAGCCTGCACGGCTTGTTGGCCGAGCGAGTGGCTCAGGAACCCGATGCTCTGGCGGTGGCGGATCAGCCGGACAAAATGGGGCTGGTGGGTATGCCTCCGGCACGGCTTAGCTTTTCCGGCCTCGATATCGCCAGTACGGCACTGGCCCTGCAGTTACTGGAGCGCGGTGCCGGTCCTGGAAGCCGCATCATGGTCCAGCTTCCCAATATTGTTGAGCTGGTGGTCTGTTTTTATGCCGCAAGCAAGCTGGGAGCCATTATTTCACCGTTGCCGGTTCAGTACGGCGCTCATGAGATAACACAGTTCAACCATACGCTTGAAACCACGCTGTTTATTGGTTGTCCCAGTTTTAAAGGTCAGTCACTCATTCAAACTGCACGAGAGGTGCTGCCGCGGCTTCCGGTGTTGGCTATTGGTGACGACCTCGACTGTCTTGCGAGCTCCGTTCCACTAAAGGGTGCCGAGACGTTGGCAACCTACATCCAAAGTCTAAATGACCCAGCCAATCGGGTGTTAACGGTATGCTGGACATCGGGTACGACGGGTGCGTCCAAAGGCGTACCTCGTTCGGCCAATATGTGGCTGGCCACCGCGCGCGCAACGGCAGAGGCCGGGGGCTACCAAAGGGGAGATCGGCTTTTAAACCCCTTTCCACTGGTCAATATGGCGGCTATTGGAGGATTTTTGTTTGCCGCAGCAGAGTTAGGCTGCGGTCTTATTCTTCACCACCCTTTAGATCCGGCGGTATATCTGACCCAAATGCAGGATGAAAAAATACACTTCACGATTGCACCTCCCGCGCTGTTAAACCAGCTGGCAGCGCAACCTGAGTTTTGGCAGCAATTTGATTTTAGTACGTTGCGAGCAGTAGGCTCTGGATCGGCGCCGTTGTCACCCGCGATGATTGCCACCTTCGAAAATGATTACCAAAAACCGGTGATTAATTTTTATGGTTCTAACGAAGGTCTGGCGCTCTTTGCGACACCCGAAACAGTGCCAAGTAGTGAGATGCGCGCTGCGTACTTTCCGCGATTTGGTACGCCTGGGCTCGAGTGGCCAGGACGCTGTCACCACGCTGTTCAAAGCAAGGTTATTGATCCGGACACAGGCTTAGAGGTGGACGAACCGGGTGCCGTTGGTGAGTTATGCTTTGCTGGGGCAACTGTATTTGATGGTTATTTTGGCACAGAAGATACCGATGTTTTTACTGAAGACGGTTTTTTCCGCAGTGGTGATTTAGTAGAAATTAGTGCCGCGCCGACCCACTATTACCGCATCGTAGGACGCTGCAAGGACATCATTAATCGCGGTGGTATGAAAATTTCTCCCGCAGAGCTTGATACCTTAATTGAGAGTCATCCCCAGGTACGTGAAGCTGCAGTGTGTGCCTATGCAGACCAGGCATTGGGTGAGCGTGTCTGTGTATGTTTGGTGCCAAAAGACGCCGATCATCCCCCTTCCCTGAAGGAGGTCTGCGGTTTTTTAAAGGCTCAAGGGTTGGCAAAATTTAAGCTGCCCGAGAAAATAAGTTACTTAACTGCATTACCTCGCAACCCTATGGGGAAAGTACTGAGGGGTGATCTTCAGGCAGATATCGCTGCTGTGGGCTAGTCTCATAGTTTGGCTTGGACCGATCTAAATTTTCGCCCGCCTAGCGGCGCGATTTTGGGTGGCCCTTCGATGATCTGGTCGGCTTCTAAGTGAAACAATAGGAGCCTGCTACAGCCCCCCGAAACTTTCAATTTTTGCCGAATTTTGCTGTTTCAAGCTGCTCACTCATCCCCAGCGCTACAAAGCAGTCTGCGATGGAACGGATTATTGGAATAGATGTCTAATCCGCAAATACTGTAGCAAAATGGGTTCGACGGGATTTTTTGTTTATTGTCGTATCAGTAGGTCATAAAACCCGCAATGCCCCTATTTAAAAGGGTCTTGCAGGAGTATGTGAACGTAATGCAGTCTT
>JAQXAF010000046.1 GCA_029253085.1 Luminiphilus sp.
GATAGAAATTCTCCGTGTAGCCAGAGTACATCTTCGGGTTTCTCGAGGCACCACAGCTCAGGCGGATAACCCGCCTCTAAGCCTCGGCCAAAAAAATTGGATCCGGTAGCACCGTCAGCAACGCACCAGCCTTTATCGGCGATCAGGGCTGAAATTGGGTTTTCCATGCAGCAAGCCTGTGGTGAGTAGAGATGAGCGGCTTCAAACCGTCCCTCTAAATTAAGGTATTTAATAGATCACGAAACTTTTTTTAGCCGAGCTTATTCGCTGCAAACTCCATCGTAATAATAACATTTAATATGCAAGAAACAGATGTTTTTCCTACCAAATTTTGGTCATACACCAGTCAAAGTATTGGTTTTCGCAATTGGGTCGTGTCTGACACCTTTAATGTTCATTACGGCAATAATTCGGCGCTGCTACATTTATCAGCGACCCTCAATAGGGCTTTGCGACCGCAACAGGTTTCTCAAATATCGAGCTAACCCGCCCTCTGTAGACTTAAGTGACTTATGACAACAACTGTAATAACTTACACTTACCTATCACTACACAGGGTTTAAGTGTTGGCGTCACGGGACCATCGCATACAAGGTCATTTTAATTACGATGTTTAGCGCAAAATTTGAAGGTAAAAGTTTAAGCGGTGTGAAATTTGTCGTGGTATCGTTCAGTTTTCAAAAGTCGAGAACAATAGACCAATTTATTGGTCTTACGATTTTGCCAGTGCGTGCATTGGGCCGGTGTGGCCTCCCGCTGTCAGAGCGGATTTATTAACAGACTATAAACATTTAGCTTTGCGAAAGATTTCTATGCTACCTCGCTTTAAAAATCGACTGCCACAACAACTTAAAATAATGACCATCAAATTTCTCAAGCGGTCGCTTGTGCGGGCGTTTATACCCGCACTACAACAAATTTTGGATAGCTGAATGCATGTAGTCATGGGAGGTGAATCACTTGAAGGGCCGCTGACAGGTATAGGGCACTACACCTATAATCTAGCTTACGAATTACTTAAGCGCCCTGAAATTGATGACTTTAAATTCCAAGCGCACGGCCGCTTGCTAGCGCCACATCATTTAATGACGGATCATTCTGACCGTAAGAGGCATCAGCAACGGAATAAAATCTCGAGTCTAACAAGTAACACGCTGGGCAAACTCCGCGCCGTTGCCGCTCAAAACAACTATGCCGTAGCGGCTTACGAGTGGCTCATGCCCCATCTAGAAAAAAGATCCTTGCGCCATTATCGCAACAACGATGTGTACCACTCTCCTAATTACATGCTGCCAACATTCCCAGGGAAGCGCGTAGTATCAATTCTTGACCTATCAACTTACAGATTCCCGGAGCAACATCCCGAGGCGAGAGTCGCCTTCGTAAATGCGCACATTCAAAAATCCCTGAAATTTGCCGACCATATCCTCACAATTAGTGGCGCGGTCAAGAATGAGATCATTGAGCGTTTTAAGTATCCCGAGGACAGAATTACAGTGACTTATCTGGGGGCGAATGCAACTTTTAGACCTTACTCAAGCTCGGAATTTTGTAGCCTAGGAGAACATTTGAAACTCTCTTACAAAGGATATTTTTTATTCGTTTCCAGTATTGAGCCCAGAAAAAACCTTGACCGTTTACTTGACGCCTACCTTACCTACCGCGCCAATAGCTCCACGTCTCCCATACCACTAATCATAGCAGGTACGGCTGGGTGGAAAAGTCAACACATCCATAAACGCCTCACTCATCACGCCGCTGAGGGCATTATTCAATACCTTGGATACGTGCATCAAAGCGTGTTACCACAATTAGTAGCCGGCGCTAAGGCTTTAATTTATCCGTCGTTATATGAGGGTTTCGGATTGCCAGTGTTGGAGGCAATGCAGTCCGGCACGGCAGTCATTACATCGCAAAATAGCGCAATGACAGAGGTCGGAGGCAACGCGGTTGTTCACATTGATCCCTACAGCAGCAACACTATTGTAGACGCGTTATTAAAGTTGGGGCGAGACGACCCTGCTCTAGATGAAATGATAAATCGAGGACTGATGCGCGCGCGAAAATTTAGCTGGACAAATTGTGCTGATCAAACCTTGAAAGCATACAAGTCCGTTGTCTCGTAGCTGTCGCAATAAGACCAAACAGACATCTATGGTTGACACTACAGACAAAGCGCTCTCAGAAGCCTATCTAGGTAGCTCCCTCCCAATCCGTTCCTACTAGTGGAGTTTCCCTAAAGACCATCGTAAAGCCTCACAGCAACCCGTTAAAAAATGCCAGCAAGGAGTCAAATAATCAACGTCGCTATTGAGTAACCGCCTAATAAATTGGGGTATGGCAAAGCCCCAGAATCCGTTCCTATAGTGGAGTTTCCTTAAAGACCACCGTAATGCCTCAAAGCAATACGTTAAAAAACGCCAGCAAGGAGTCAAATAATCAATGTCGTTACTGAGTAATCGCCTGATAAATTGGGGTATGACAAAGCCACGGTTAGTTAACTCGGTTCATAGTTTAGTGGACTTTATCCCTCCCCTGCGTTTAGCGATTGAGCGCAGAGTCTCTACCGTTATGGATGAAAACAACAAAGCCAATGAAGCCGGGAACTCAATTACGCACACCAAGGAAGATAGCACTGCAGCACTGCGGGATACGACGTTGACACCTTTTGGAAAACGCATTTATGCGAAGCTGAACGCCGGCATTGAAATTAACAATAAGGGCTCGCTTTGATGCGCATCGCAATCGATATTCAAGGGATGCAGACGGAAAGCCGCTTCCGCGGCATTGGTCGTTATATTGGTTCGCTTCTAGATGCCTTCTCTGAGGTTAGTAAGAACCATGAGGTGTTCCTCGTTGCGAATGCAAGCTTTCCTGAGTCAGTCATGGAGCTCAGAGATCGATTCAGTCGCCCAAATTCAAATTTTCATGTTGTGCAGTGGCATCGCACTGAGACAGCTGACCACCATACTGCTGAAGCAGAGGTTACAAGTGCGACCTCACGCAGCCTTTTTCTTGCGTTCATCGACGAATTAAAACCCGATCTATTCCTATGTAGCAGCATTTTTGAAGGTTATCTGAATGCAGCAATTACTGCGGTACCAAAACGGAATGAAAGAAGCTACGTATACGCAGCCATCGTTTACGATTTGATACCCTATCGGATGGCAAGCGTATACCTGCAAGATGAGAATTACGCGGTGTTTTATCGAAAGAAACTGGCCGAACTGCACAACATAGATCTCTGTCTCACAATATCCCAATTTTCGGCGTCGGATATTATTGAGAGTAAGATTGTCGTAGACAGCAGCGTAGCAAACATTTCAGCTGGCAGAGATGCTTGCTTCCAACCGATACGCTTAGATGAGAACCAAGCTGAAAGGCTTTTTAAAAAATTTCATATCACAAAGCCCTACTTGCTTTATGTGGGTGGTAGCGATGCACGAAAAAACTTGCCTCGACTGATTAATGCGTTCGCAACAATCGACAGTGAGTCACTTTCGACGTTCCAACTAGCAATCGTAGGTAAGATACCTAACGGTGACGAGCTGATGCAAATAGCGAGCGATGCTGGGCTCATTGAAGACCATATTAGATTGTTGTCTCACGTCACAGACGATGAGTTAGCTCATCTCTACAACAAAAGCCGCGCGGTAATCGCGCCCTCACTTTACGAGGGCTTTGGACTGACGGTGCTGGAGGCTATGGCTTGCGGCACCCCGGTAATATGCTCAAACACAACTTCTTTAAAAGAAGTTGTTGACAATCCCATGGCAACCTTTGACCCCCTTGACAAGGATGAGATGGCAGTTCGAATTAGCAAGGTGCTTAACGATCAATCATATCGTGCGGCGCTTATTAAAGCGGGATTAGAAAGCGCAAAATCATTTACTTGGAAGGTGGCGGCAAATCACCTTTTGGAGGAATTGGAGGCTGCACCTCCACTTAAAAACAGTGTGCGCGCAATAAAAAATCAACGAGCTTTTAAAGAAACAATAGATACACTGACAACGGAGATTGCCAAAATATCTGGCGTGCAAGATTGGGATAGAGGCAAGCTACTCTCCTTGGCCCGGTCAATTGAACACAACCACCCTTTGAGCAGCCGTACTAGAACGCTTTTTGTCGACATATCAGAACTTTGTCAGCGAGACTCAGGAACGGGCGTACAACGAGTCGTAAGGTCTCTATTGCGGGAGCTGGTGGAATCTCCTCCTCAGGGATACATAGTGGAACCTGTGTATTCAACCGTTGATTCTGAGGGCTACCAATATGCCCACCAATATGGCAACACCCTGTTTGGCGATAACTCCTATCCTTCCAGTGATTCGCCCATTGAGTACGAGTCAGGCGATATATTTTTGGGTCTCGACTTACAGCATCACGTCATCGCTGCGCAAGCAAACACCCTAAAATTTTTGCAAACAGCAGGTGTCCAAATTTGGTTTGTTGTTTATGACCTATTACCCATTCAGTTTCCTGATTTTTGGAATCCACAGGCAAACGTATCAAAAATGCATCAGGATTGGCTCGAAGTTGCCGCAAGCTTTTCAGGTGTTCTTTGTATTTCGGGGACCGTTGCTGACGAGTTGAGTCAATGGCTGACAGCTACTGAGCATCCGAATTCAAAAGATCTGAATATTCAATCATTTCATCTCGGGTCCGACTTCGAACTGAGCCCAAGAACAAGAGGCGTCCCAAGAGACGCAGAAGCAATGCTTGCCAGACTACGCAGTGCCCCATCATTTTTGATGGTTGGCACTATCGAGCCGAGAAAAGGGCACTCTGAGGCGCTTGATGCTGCAGAACAGCTGTGGAAAGAAGGTCGTGTCTTTAACTTAGTGATAGTTGGATCTAGAGGATGGCTAGTTGATGCATTACTAGAGCGGTTAGATAACAATCCGCAACTTAACGCGCAACTGTTCCTTCTGAGCGGAGTAAATGACGAATATTTAGGCAAAATTTATGATCACTGCGACTGTTTATTAGCCGCTTCTTATGGTGAGGGGTTTGGCTTGCCTCTGATCGAGGCAGCACGACGCGGGCTGCCCATTCTTTGCCGGGATATTCCTGTATTTAGAGAAGTCGCTAGAGAATTTGCCTGTTACTTTGGCAGTGAGGCCACAAATTCTCTGGATGTGGCAATTAAATGCTGGCTTGAAGCTTATGCGAAAAATTCTCACCCCAAGTCTGACGGGCTTCCGTGGCTTAGCTGGGAGCAAAGCGCAGATGCCGTTAGAGCTGTACTCCTAAAGCATGAGATCCCTAGAAAGCAACTCCTGATCGATATTTCTGAACTCGTTAAACATGATGCGAAGACAGGTATTCAACGCGTTGTCCGCAATGTGCTTGGAGAGCTACTTGCCAACCCTCCCAGTGGCTATAAAGTCACGGCGGTGTACGCATGCAGTGAATTTCCGTATCGATACGCCACAAACTACATCAGCTCCTTCTTCCAACGGGGGGAACATTTAGCCACTGATGACTACATTAATTTTGCGTCAGGTGATATTTTTTTGGGGTTGGATTTGCAGCCGCAAATCGTGGCGCAAAATCGAGGTTTTTATCAGAAGTTGCGCAGACAGGGTGTAAAGGTGCACTTTGTAGTTTATGACCTATTACCAGTACTAAGTCCCCAATATTTCCCAGAAGGCTCGCCTGAAGCTTTTGTCCCTTGGTTAGAAACTGTTGTAGAAAACGATAGCCCTTTATGTATTTCTCAGGCTGTCGCAACAGAACTTGAGGACTGGGCCATTGGAAAAAATACGGCGCTAAGTGAAAGTCGAAGCGCTAAATACTTCTCTCTTGGCGCTGATTTTTCTGGTGGAGGCGTTAATGCATTTGCGGAGCAGCCGCTCTACGACATTAATAAAACCTCAACAGGCAAGCCGCGCTTCCTTATGGTTGGCACCTTGGAACCCCGAAAAGGTCACGTTCAAGTCCTGGAGGCTTTTGATCTCCTATGGGCTAACGGCGTTGACGTAGACCTCATGATCGTGGGTAAAAAAGGGTGGATGGCGGACTCATTGTGCCATCGATTACTGGACCACTCTGAAGCTGGCGAACGCTTGTTTTGGCTGGAAGGAATTTCAGATGCCGACCTTAACGACACTTATGGCATTGCCACCTGCCTTATTGCAGCGTCATACGGGGAGGGTTTCGGGTTGCCATTAATCGAAGCTGCACAAAAGGGTCTCCCTATAATTGCAAGAAAGCTTCCGGTTTTTGAGGAAGTCTCGCAAATGGGCGCTTATTACTTTGAAGGAAGTGCGCCACAGGATCTATTTATGGCCATCACTCGCTGGCTTCAGCTATATCACAAAGGCAGCCATCCAAAATCTAATACCATTCAATGCGTAAGCTGGGCTGAGAGCGCGCGTAGCTTGTTATCTCAAATCGATTCACTGCCTCTCCGCTAATGCACTAAACCGCCATTTTTCCGGGTACGCAGCAACTCGTACCCGACTTTTAATTCCGTAAACTAACCTTTGTCCCTTGATACGCAGCCACCTACTCGAGAACGTTTTCTTGGCGCATCTGCAGCATTTTTTGCATTTGCTGCATCATGCGGTCAATCGTAAAACTCGCCGTTGGCTGGCGAGGTGGGAACTGCTGAAAAGTTTGCAGCCACTTGCCTACTTCCTGCTGCGTGGGCACAAACAGCCACAGCTGATCTGCAAAAAATCGTGCGTAGGCGCTGGAATCGATTGAGGTCTCATAAGGGTCAGTGCGCAGGTTCACAATGCGCGGAAAATTGAGCGATTCTCGAGGCCCACCCCAACCCTCCATCTGAAAGGCGAAATGGATTTTCCAGTCATTCCAGCGCATCGCATTTAGATTCGCGTTGTCATCGAAGTAAAAAACCGTGCTGCGGGCACTCGCTCCCTCACCCGCGAGCAGCGCACGCTGATCATAGCCGTCTAGGTGCACTTTGAAAGTTTTATCACCCACTTGAAGACCTTGCTTCAGCTTTGCGCCAATGTCAGATTCTCCAGCTGCCGCTAGGAAGGTTGGCAACCAATCCTGATGAGACACGATGTCATTGATGACCGTGCCCGGTGCTACAACACCAGGCCACCGAATTAAGGCTGGCACCCGAAACCCACCCTCCCAAGTAGAACCCTTCTCACCCCGGAAGGGCTCTGCACCGCCGTCAGGGTAGGTATTGGTTTGTGAGCCATTATCGGTGGAGTAAACAACAATAGTGTTGTCGGCAATGTTCAAAGATTCCAATCGGTCCAATACGCGCCCTACATGATGATCGTGCTCCTTCATGCCGTCGGCGTATAAACCATAACCCGAGCTCCCCTCCCACTTAGGGGCTAATCGGGTCCACACATGCATGCGCGTCGTATTGAGCCACACAAAAAATGGCTTGCCGCTGGCATGGGCCTTTTCAATAAAATCCAGTGCCGCATTGGTAAACTCCTCATCGGCAGTTTCCATGCGCTTACGTGTCAGCGGCCCGGTGTCCTCTACCTTGCCATCACTATAGGAATGAATGACGCCGCGAGGTGCAAATCGCTTATGAAACTCCGGGTCTTTGGGATAAAAGTACGTCTCGGGCTCTTCTTCAGCGTTCAAATGGTAGAGGTTGCCAAAAAACTCATCAAACCCATGGTTGCTGGGTAGAAATTCGTCTTTGTCACCCAAATGATTCTTACCAAACTGACCGGTGGCGTAACCCAGTGGCTTAAGCAACTCGGCAATCGTAGGGTCCTCCGGCTGAAGACCAATGTCTGCACCCGGTAAGCCCACTTTGAGCAGCCCCGTGCGCAATGGATGCTGACCGGTGATGAAGGCAGAGCGGCCTGCGGTGCAGCTCTGCTCTCCGTAGTAATCGGTGAACATGGCACCCTCTTGGGCTATGCGGTCGATGTTGGGAGTTCGGCTGCCCAACATCCCACGGTGATAGGCGCTAATATTTGACCAACCGATATCATCGCCCCAAATAACAAGAATATTGGGCTTATCACTGTCGGCGCTTGCGGCATTACCCGAAATAGCCAACAGTAATAGGACCAATACTGGCTTCAACATTCTGGTCATCGCGCTTCCCTCCGTGTCTTTAACGCTTACCGCGCCACGCTGCACCTATGCTTATCTCACTGGGCTTGTAGGGCCATAAACGTCAACACAGCAGCCCGCAAGGTGATTTATTCTTGAGGCAGATCATCCCCTCGCAGCGCTCGATAGTGCAACACCCAATCGGCGTGATCATCTGGTCCGTTAGGACCTATCTTACCCCTTGCAGATTTGAGCAGCGCTTGGGGGTCGTATTCGAAACCCGCTTTAAACACTCGATTGACATGGCGCGTATCCTTGATGTTTTGCAACGGGTTTCCCCTCACTACCACCAAATCGGCTTGCTTCCCGACCTCTATAGAGCCTAGGCGGTCGTCAACACCGAGGGCCCGGGCGCCGTTTAAGGTGGCGGCCTGTAAAACCACCGCGTTAGGAAGGCCGGCATGATGCATGGCCCATAGCTCACGGTGATAAGCGAATCCAGGGAGCAGCAGGGTGTAAACCGGCTCATCGGTGCCCACGACCAGAAGATCTCGGCCACCCGCCTCGTAAAGCAACCTCAGCTCCCGTTCACGTTGGGCAAACTCTTTGGCGTCAGACTCGGGGGGTGGATCGCCACGGTCGCTAAGAAGCCCCCGCGAATAGGCGGTGAAATACTGGGCTTCATCGGCCCACAGCAATTCGCCGGAATGAGCACGTCGCTCATTAATTCCGCCGTACATTTGCAGGTTGGCGTCGTAATAGACCTCGTACTCAAGCATTAGGTCAATAACTTCGGGGAGTTCGGCGCTCAACGCGCCGCCACTGCCCAAGGTGAGTTGGTGCTCAACACGATCGAGTCCCATGACAATCGCCGCTCGCAAATCGACGTCGTACTCGACGTTGTAATTGGCCAAATGCGACGCTGTTGTCATTCCGTGTTTGTGTGCCTGATCAATCAGAATGCGCATTTCCTCTGGCGTGGCCTGTTTGATTTTAATGCTAACGACACCCGCTTGCTGCCACAGATCCACTTCGCTGCGGATCTCAGCCTCAGTAATATCGTTGGGCCAACCAATACATTTATCTGCCGCCACTTTGACGCTGTACTCGCATCGAAACGCGCCAAAATACGGGCCAGAGGCAAATAAGCGGGGACCAATAGCCTCACCCGCATCAATGCGATCACGCTGAGCAATCACTCGCTCCGGGTAATACTCACCCGCCGACCAGGTTGCGGTAACGCCATTAGCGAGGAACAGCACGCCGTTATGAACCACCTCTTCAACCCGCCCCTTATCGACTAGATCGAGGTTGTAGTGGGCGTGTAGATCGAACATACCTGGGAGAATCATCTCAGTGCTGCTAAGCAACACCACTTTTGTTTCGGCCGCATTGAGGCTTGCAGCGCCGACACCGAGCCCCACAATTTGGCCATCGCGGATGAGGATTCCAGGATTGGCTTGACGCGCATCACTGAAGCCGTCAAACAACCAGCCGCCTTGAATCACCGTGTCAGCTACCGTTGATGATGAGGGCTGAAGCCATTGCGCTAGAAGTGGCTGTGAAACCAGCAAGAAAATTACCACCTGAACAAGACGAGTTGGGTTATTCATATCGGACCCCCGCGGTGCCACGTTCCAGAGAAAACCACAGTAACACTGGAACCCGAACCCGTGCTCCTAGCCCAAAGACTCTCGTTACACCACTCGGCCCCGGACGCCGTAAAGCGCCGCATAAAGAACAGGAATAACCCCCAGCGTGAAAACAGTGGACACCAACAATCCGCCCATTATGGCCAGCGCCATAGGCTCCCACATCTCCCCGCCACCTAGGTACAGCGGTAACAGCCCCAATACTGTCGTCGCAGTGGTGAGAATGATGGGGCGGGATCGTTGAACTGCAGCATTAAGAATCGCGTCTAGATGTGACGCTCCCGCCGCGAGCTCAAGGCCGATTCGCTCCAGCAAAACGATCGCGTTATTAATGACGATTCCAGCAAGGGAGACCACGCCCAATAATGTCATGAACCCAAAAAATGACTGGCCCAATAGCAGGCTTGCCACCACACCGATCAATCCCAAAGGTATGGTAGTTAAGATAATCGCCGACTTTCTTAGGGAATTAAACTGACCGACTAACAGTAGAAGTATGATGAATGCGGCAATCGGCAGCTTGGCGCCAATCGCCTCATTGGCATCGCCCGAGCTCTCACTTTCACCACCCAGTTCAATACCAATACCAGGGCCCCAAACCTCTCGCTGTGCTTCCAGCCAAGGCCCAATGAGCAGCATACGATCGGCCGCAGTAACACCCGGTTCAAGTTGAGCGCCCACGGCCACGGTGCGAACACCGTCACGTCGATAAACCTTGGCAACGTCCCAAACCAGTTTTACGTCGGCCACCTGTCGTAATGGCACCGCCTGCCCACTGGACTGGTTATATACCGACAGTGAACTGACTTTGTTGATGTCATGAAGCGTCGAAGCCTTGGAGCGTAAAACGACGGGGATAACATCTTCTCCCTCGCGGTATTCGGTTAATTGAATACCGGTTAATCCCGCCTGCATAGACAGGGCAATATCCTGATTGGTAATGCCGACTCGAACAGCGCGCGCCTGGTTAATACGCACTTCTATTTTCTTCTGCCGTTGCCCCCAGTCATCACTAATATTTCGCAATCCACCCACTTCCTGATATTGCTTTTTGACAGCGTCTACAGCGGCGAATAAGGTCGCAGAATCCGTGCCCGATAAGCGAATTTCAACCGGGCTATCCACTGCAGGGCCGTTCTCAATAAGGCGAGTCTTGAGCTCAAGATCGGGATAACGATCCTCGGTAAATTCTTCAAGGGACCGACGAATACCGGCAATGGCGTTAGGCGACGCCGTATTAACAACCATTAGCGCAAAGCTAGGCGTGGGCGGTACTGGGTTGTGTGACAACACGAAACGCGGACCACCACTGCCGACATAAGCCACCCAATCACGCACTTCTGAATCACTGTTAGGATCAGCCTTTAACTGCTCCAAATAGTGCTCCACCTCTGTAACGATCCTCTGAGTTTTATCGATCGACGCGCCGGTAGGCAGCTCGAACTCCACGGTAAAATAGCTACGGTCTGAGGGCGGGAAAAACAGCTTGGGAACAAACTCAAACCCACGCAGGGCTGCGATAAAAACAACGGCAGTCAGCAATAACGTTGCCGTGCGGTAGCCCAGCAGTCCATTGAGCGCCTGACGGTAGAGCCCTTCGATCTTTGATGGCGCGGTGACCGCGTCAGTTTTCACCCGAAGAAATAAGACACACAGCAAGGGAATAATCGTGAGGGATACCACCCAAGAACTCAGCAACGTAATGGTCACGACTTTAAATAACGACGCTGTAAATTCACCGACACTCGACTCGGCAAGATAAATGGGAAGGAATGCCGCTGCGGTGGTTAGGGATGCTGTCAGCAGCGGCGTTCTAAGCTCTGCAGCGGAGCTCAAAGCAGCCTCAAAAGAAGACTGCCCCTTTTCCATGCGCACCATGATGTTTTCTGACATGACGATGCCATTATCGACCAGCATACCTAGAGCTATGATCAGCGCCGCGAGGGATATTTGATCAAGCCCGATACTGAGAGAGGACATTACAATAATCGACAACAGCATGGTGATTGGGATAAGACTCGAAACCACTAGACCGGTCCTTAGTCCCAGAGTTGCCAACATCACCAGTGAGACCACACCGATAGCCTGCATCAAGTTGGCGACGAAACCTTTTACTTTGTCTTCCACCTCTTGGGGCGAAAAGTTGACCAAATTGAATTCAATGCCAATCGGGTAAGTGTCATAAAAATCAGCAATCGCCGCTTTTACTGCCCGCCCCAACTCAATGTTATTGCCCCCCTCGCGCATCGCGATTGCAATTGCGATGCCAGGTGAGCCATTAATGCTGACCAACTCTTCCGGAGGGTCAACGTAGCTCCTGCTCAGCGTTGCGACGTCTCTCAGCTGAAAGAGCTGGTTCGTCTCGGGAAGGCGCAGTAAGGTTTCACCAATCTCCTCGATCGACTCAAAATTGCCGCTGGGTTCCAATGAGATGCGCTCATCACCCAATTTAAAGCTGCCCCCTGAGACCACGATATTTCGCTCTTCCAAGATTTGCGTCAGCAAACCGGGAGATAGGCCAAGATCAGCAAGCCGCGCGTTGTTGTATTCCACAAACACGCGCTCTTCCTGAATTCCTAGAATTTCAACTTTTGCGGTATCTTGTATTTGCAGGAAAACAGCTTTGATCTCATCGGCAATCGTATCCAGCTCGCTGAAGGTAAAACCCTCTCCGGTTAATCCCACAACGATGCCGTAAACATCACCAAAGTCATCATTCACCTCGGGAACGGAAACACCCGCGGGCAGTTCATTCACGATGCTATCGACTTTCCGGCGCAAGTTGTCCCATATGGGGCGCATTTCGGAGTAACTCTCGCGAATATTGACGCTTACAATAGAGACGCCGCTACGTGACTCGCTTTGCACAAAGTCGAGCTCGGGTAACTCTTTAACGACCTCCTCTATTGGCGAAGACACAAGGGCTTCAACGCGCTCTGCCGCAGCCCCGGGAAAATAGGTGACGACTTGTGCGGTTCTTATGATGAAGCCGGGATCATAGGCCCGCGGCATATTTATAAAAGCCTGCAAACCCGCCAGGATAATAACGGCCAGCACGACCCAGGTAACACGATTATTCTCAATCGCGAGGCGCGTCAGTGTCATGGCTGAGTCACCTGGCTAATTCTTACGGGCAACCCGTCCTGAAGCTTGCTCATACCTGCCGTGATCAAACGGTCGCCGGGCTCAACGCCTGAAAGTACTTCAAGGCCAGATCCGGTTAACTGACCAACCCGAAGACGCCGCTGCTCAACGACAGCCGTACCATCGCCATTGGACGTGGCGACAAAGGCGAAGGGTCCTGTCTGATCAGCCAGCACGGCATAGGCCGGCACGAACAGCACGCCCGAGGACGCCCTTGTCGTTGGGCTCTCCAGCCGGACAGTCGCTGACATTCCTGGCAAAATATTAAAATCTCCCGTATTGGGAAACTCGAAGGTCACCTCAAAGGTATTCGTGCCGTCAGAGGCTCGGGTCGCCACCTCGTTGAGTACCAAAGGGAAGCGTCGATCGGGGATTGCATCGAAAAAGGCACTAACGATAATGTCCTCATCACGGCGCGCGCCGATCATAACGCTCTCGGGCACATCAACCTTGACCGATAACGTAGAGACATCCTGCAAAGTGTAAATCAGCTGCTGGGCAACGATCTCCTCAAAGTTTTCAACATAGCGTACGGCAATAAACCCCGCAAAAGGCGCTCGCAGCCGAGTCGCATCAAGATCTCGCTCTGCCGACTCGAGGCTGGATTTGGCGGTACTGGAGGTTGCTTCGAGACGTTGGTAATCGGACCGTGAGATACCTCCGCTTTTAATCAAGGTTTCTCCGCGTTGAAAATCGGCAAACGCCTGTTCGTATTCTGCTTTGCGCGCTCGCAGGCGAATTTTCTGATCCTTGTCATCAAGCTTTGCGACCAGCTGGCCTACCCTGACCTCATCGCCTTCAAGGGCCGAGAGCTCTGCTAGCTCACCTGACACACGAAAAGCCAGATTAGCGACCTTAGAGGCTTCGACTTTTCCGGGAAACTCCTGCCAGGCACCTGCATGGGATCCGTCCAGGATTATGGTACGCACTAGCCGGGGTTTTGACGGCTCGGGCACCGGGTTATCGGACTGGCCGCAAGATACCAAAGCCAGGGATGCCAGCAGGCCACCCAATACAAATCGCGCCGATACACTTCCCATGGTCTTATCACTCTCAATGGATGGTCTGCAGTGTACCGAACTACCGCACGTTTTTTCGAAAGGTTACTTAGGGGCATCAAAGGTTTGCGGCGACATAAAATTCGGCCCTAGGAACCCTCGCAAAGCGGCTTGCCAACCGGCAGGTTCGACACTAGCCGCAGGCAACAGCTCAAAATTTAAGGCTTATTAAATACCGGCGGGCGCTTTTCCATAAAAGCAGAAACCGCTTCTTGATGATCGGGGGAAGCGGCGCATCGAACCAGCCGGTCCGCTTCCAAAGCTAGACACTCCTGCAGTCCGGCTTGAGATGCGCGATTGATATTCTCTTTCATGTAACCCAGCGCTACTGCAGGGCCGTGGGCAATGTGTTTCGCCAGCTCTGCCACGGTCGAATTCAGAGCCTCATCGGCGACGACGGTATTGAAAATCCCTAAACCCAGAGCCTCATCTGATTGAACTCGACGCCCGGTGAAGTAAAGCTCTTTCGTTTTCCCCGGACCCACCAAGGCATTGAGCAGCCAGCTGCCACCATAATCACCCGAGAAACCCACATTGCGATAAGCGGTAGTCACAAACGCCGAATCACAGGCAATTCTGAGATCACAGGCCAGTGCCAAACAAAAGCCCGCCCCCGCAGCAACACCCGGAAGTGCGGCAATTGTCGGCTTGGCGTGATTGTGAAGCCGCAGGGTTAGCGTCTCCTGTCGGTGGACAAGCTGGCGAACCTGCGCCTCTTGACTCAAGGCTTTGGATTGATCCGCTGCCGCGTTATCGGCCAGACCCGAAACATCACCCCCCGCACAAAACGCCGATCCAGCACCGGTAATAACGATACAACCCACGTCATCTCTGAGCTCTAGGTCCAGCAATATCTGGCGTAGTGCAGGGGTTAATCGATCTGAGAGCGCATTGCGTTTCTCTGGGCGATTCAGGGTCACCGTCGCAACACGGTCTTCGAGGGTCGCGAGTAGCTCATCGGTGCCGCTATCCAAAATTTCCAAGGGTGTTTACTCCTGCCTACTTATGGGTTGAAAGCCCCAACTCCAGTCCATGGAGCTTGCCTTTACGGCGCCATTTATTCATCAAGCTAAAAAACTCCATTGGACCCCCGCCATAAAACGTATTTTGGGGCTGAAACTGCACGTGACCCTCATTATTGTAATAACCCGGGGTACAGGATTTCTGAAAATCTTCGGTTAATCGCGCCTTCTTAATAACGGTTTTTACCCAATCCGCTTCCGCCTTGGCGCTGGCCTCGACCCGGGTCGCACCACGCGCGTTGAGTTGATCAATAATATAGGCGGCATGAACGCTGTTTTCGTCTAACGCAAAAGTAAATGCGGCGGTGAATCCTGACTGGATAGGTCCAAAGAAAAAGCTGTTTGGAAAACCACGAGCCTGTAAGCCGTGAAACGTTGCCATACCGTCTTGCCACTTTTCGGTGACCGTCAGCCCGTTTACGCCCTCAATTGAATAGCCGGCGCGGCGTGAATAGTCGGTACCCACCTCGAAGCCCGTGGCAAAAATAATGCAGTCGACCGCGTATTCCTCACCGCCAAACAGCACGCCTTTTTCTGTAAATGCCTCGACACCCTGTCCATCCGTGTTCACTAAGGTGACGTTGTCACGATTGAAAGATTGGAGGTAATCATCGTGGAAGCAAGGCCGCTTACAAAATTGCCGGTAGTAGGGTTTAAGAGACTCAGCAACCGATTTATCCGCGATAATTTCATCGGCCCTGGCGCGGACTTTTTCCATTTTTTCAAAGTCCGCCATTTCCATCTTCTGTATCAAGCCCATGTGTTGAACCGCTCGATCGGTCAAATACTGCTTCAGGCCGCGCTCACGACGCTTGCTAGAAAAAAGGCCTTGAACCGCCCACAAGACCAGTCGGGCTTTACTGGGCATGTGCTCGCTAAGACTGCCAAATAAATTTCGGAACGCCTCGGTCCAACCGTCCCCTACCAAATCTTCCTTAACCGGCATGCCCGACATGATTGATTCAAAATTGGTTTGCCTTCGCTTTTGCCACCCCGGCGTCTGTTCTGAAATCCAATCGGGATCAGTCGGTTGATTGTGACGAACATCGATCGAAGAGGGGGTGCGTTGAAAGACATAAAGAGCCTCGGCAGAGGCCGCTAAATGAGGGACACATTGCACCGCGGTGGCTCCTGTTCCAATAATAGCCACCCGCTTGTCCGTGAGACGGCTCAGCCCACCAAAGGAATTGCCACCAGTGTAAGCGTAATCCCAGCGACTGGTATGAAAGGTATGCCCCTTAAATTGATCGATGCCTTTGATGCCCGGTAGCTTAGGTCGGTTAAGGGGGCCGTTCGAGTGAATGACGAAACGGGCCTGAAGCTGATCACCTCGATCGGTTACCACCTGCCAACGACGACTGGACTCATGCCACACCACTTTTTTTACTTGTGTCTGCAGCAAGGCATGATCATGAAGGCGATAGCGTTGTGCCAAAACCTCGCAGTACTCTAGGGTTTCCTCCGCATTGGTGTACTTCTGCCGGGGAACAAACCCCGTCTCTTCAAGCAACGGAAGGTAAACGTAAGCCTCTATATCGCAAGATGCTCCTGGGTAACGGTTCCAGTACCAGGTACCACCGAACCCCCCCCCTTTTTCGATCAGCATGAAATCGGTGATGCCGGCGTCCTGCAGTCGAGCAGCAGCCAGCATACCGCCGAACCCGCCGCCAATAATCACGACCTCAACTTCCCGAGCAATCGAATCCCGGGTTAATCCGGGGGTGACATAAGGATCGTCGACGTAATGGGAGAAATCACCGCTGACCTCGACATACTGATCATTGCCATCAGCCCGAATACGCTTGTCTCGCTCAATGCGATATTTTTCTCTGAGGGCATCGGGATCAAAGCTGGGCCTATCAACTGGCTGAACGACCGCACTAGACATTAATTTGCCTCTTTTTAACTGCCGCAGCAAAGCGTATCAAAGCGTATCAAAGCGTCATCGTCCAAACCCAATGCGACGAAGCAAGGGAATGCCATGACCAAATTGAATAACGGCAACGGCCAAAACATGGAGTCCAGCCAAAGCAACCAAAGAATTCGCCAGCCATTCATGGACAGCTTGCAGCCAATCCTCACCCCAAAATGCGTCGAGATCCTGCATCCACCCCGTTACCGCCAGAAGCACTACAAGCGTCAGCATTAAAACAATCATCCAGCTGCCAGCGGCACTATGGTCCTCTTGATCGGGGTAGTCTCCCACCAGATTTCGCAGGTCCCGCAGAACTAACCTAGGCGACAAATTCAAGCGAGCAAAGCTGGCATCACCACTGCTGATGAAACCAGCTGCTACGCGCAATAGAACCAAAGCACCTAATGCCCAGCCCAACCACTCGTGGAGATCGCCACCTGATTCGAGGAACGCATAATTGACCACAATGCCCAAAGCCAGCAGCCAATGGAAACAGCGTATCAATAGATGGCGCTTCAAGGAGTTTAGTCCACTTCTTTCTTCACAATCGCACCCGTTGCCATATCGAAGTAAACCTCAACACGCTGCTCCTCACCTGATGCTAATGACTCCCATCCATAAATTTCGTAGCAGTTGTCATCAATTTTGAATTTTTTGATGGCGAAACCGTACTCGTTGACAATTTTCTTCTGCAGATCTAACGCACTCATCCGCTCTGACTCCGAGTATTCTGCACAATCTGCACCTGCAAGCGCAGCTTGAGACATCATCATTAACAATACCAAAAACACCTTACGCATTACCTTACCCCTTGTTATCGACCTATTGACGTCTGTGTCCCCATGCCAGGTGATGGTCCACCCAAACAGCCCAAAAGACTGCATCAAATTCACTTATTGCTGCAAGACCACTTTTTATACGCATCTTATTAGAGATTTACGTCTGTTAAAAATTAACTGATTTTTAGAAAATATTGTCTAATTATAAAAGCGGTTTTTCGCAATAATAAAGGCGCAGATCCGTATCCCCTATGGAGTCTTGTTAACGACTCAGAGGCCAAGCAAGCCACAGGAAGAAAGTGGTGGCATATCTCCGCACAGGTTCAAGTTAACAATGACATGCCGTCAAGGGCCGCGAGATCACCGGGTTCGAACCTAAATTTCTGACTGGACTGCGTCGCGAGAGCCTCTGAAATTCAAGGCCCGCCCGTGACGTTATTACGCGGCTTCAGTGTTTTCCTGCAGATCAACACGCAGCACTTTGCCCATAGGGTTTCTCGGCAAGACCGTTAAGTAGCAAATCTGCTCGGGTAGCTTGAACTTTGCCAACCCCTTACTCACCAGGAACGCACAAAGCGCCTCGAGTGAGAGCGGCTGACTGGCGTCGCTAGGCACCACACAAGCGCGGACACGCTCACCGAGTGCCGGGTCTGCATAAGCGCACACGGCTGCCTCGAGTACCTGCGGGTGGCTCTCAATAAGTGCGTCCAGCTCTGCGGGGGAAATCTTCATACCACCGCGATTGATAATGTCCTTGCAGCGCCCAACAATTCGATAATAGTGGGTCGGCGCAGCGCTGATTTCCACCAAATCACCGCTGCGAAAATAGCCGTCTTCGGTGAACACATCAGCGACTTCTGCGCCATAGTAGCCATCAAACATCGTAGCGCCAGCAAAACACAGCTCACCCACCGCACCCGGCTTATCAATCTCGGACCCGGTGTCGGGGTCAATAACCTTACTCTGGACTGCATGATGAGAGCGACCGGGCCAATCTAACCCAGGGGTGCCAAATCGTGGAAAGTATTCAGCACGCATCACACTGCTGGGCACCGTTTCAGGGGTCGCAAAGAGGGCTAACCCCTCGTTCGAACCATAGAAGTTAATGACCGGCTTTTGGTAATCATTTTCAAAGATGGCAATCATGTCCGGTGACAGGGGTGCCGACCCCGAGCCCACTGCGCGCAAAGCACTAAAATCAAATTTGCGCCAAAACTCGGGTTGTGCAGCTAGCTGGTTTAATAAGATTGGCGGCGCAATGGTGAAGGTGATTTTCTCATCCTGCAGTTGACTCAGATACACCGCTGGATCTAAGGGGTGATGAAGAATGAGGCTGCAGCCCAAATCTGCTGCAGCAAACAAGAATCCCCCAATAGCCGCCATATTGACCAATGGAAAAGGGTTTAAAAGCCGATCTCCCCTTTGGTAGCCCCCCGCCTCTGCCGTTGCCCGCGCGGTGGCCAGCCACATATTGGCTGAACGAGGCACACCTTTGGGCGTACCTGTTGTACCCGATGTCCAGCATACGGTTAACACTCGATTAGCGGGGTCATTCAGACTTCGGCTGTAGGTTGCCAGTGTCCGGGTGCCCTTAAGCGGTACGGAGCTGGCAAGACACTCAAGGTCGTCACCAATGGCCAACACCGGAAGCCGCGGCAGTACATCTCTCGCGGTTTGAATGAGTGACTGACCTTTAAAACTGGGGCAACCAATAAACAGCGTGGTCTCAAGGGTGGTGCTGAGCTGTGTTATTTCATGAGCGCCGTACTGGACCGGTAAAGGTGAAATTATGGCTCCCAACTTACTTGCTGCATAAAAACAGACCACCAGCTCTACAATATTGGGCAGCTGGACCATAATACGGCTACCGGGACCAATACCACGTTCCAGTAACTGAAGGGCCAGTGCCGTACTCGCAATATCAAGATCGGAAAAGCTGAGTCGTGCCGGAGGCATACCCGTCAGCTCCATTTTGTCAGGCTGATCCGCCACCGCCAGCGCATGAGGCTCCTGAGCCACTCGCTCGGCCAGCAAACCATGCAGGCTATCTTGGCCCCAAAACCCACGCTCCGTGAGCGCTCTAATACGTGTATTAGTGCTCGTTTGCATACGCCGCCCCCAAAGCTGATTCAGCTCAACGCGTTGCTTAACTATCTTTATTATCGATTCCTAGACTACAGGGTGTGCCCATTTTTTACACGAGAAACTACACAAAGCCCCACCTAGTTCACGAAGTATGGCGCTATAAAACTGAACTAACGGCAGGAGTAGCTGAAAGATAGGTTGAATCTGTTTAGACTCACCTGCTATCTGTTTATATATCCGCCGCCGACTGCGGCGGGTTCGTGGTAACTGAATTGGATGACGACGTGAATCAACCGGCCGACATAAAGACACTCCCCCTGCTCAGTGAACAAGAGACCATCGAACGTATCTTCCAGCATATCGATAACCGAACCACCGACCTTGGCGACA
>JAQXAF010000084.1 GCA_029253085.1 Luminiphilus sp.
AAGAAAGTCGCTGTTGCAGCTTTTTCAGGGCTTCATCAAGATCAGGGGGTCCCTGATCATTGCCGCCCCACGGATCGCGAGGTCGGTTGTTGCCGCCCCCGGGCTCATTCCATGACATGATTTATTCCTTGGTTATTGACCACTACAGTCTAGCAAAATTGACGGTGTGCACCTAACAACATGGGGACTCAATACTGATGTTGCAAGCGATTCCAAACTTTTTGTGGCAACCGCACCTCTAAAAGGGTGTTTCCAGCGGCGGTAAACGATTCGCTTAGCACCGCACCGAGGTCAAAAAGCGCAGCTCGCAGCTTGCCTTGACCGGGTGTCAGCTCGACTTCCCCTTCGAATACCTCATCTTGTAAACGCTCCCTCAGCGCCTCCTCGAGTAGCGACAAACCTTCACCGGTCTGCGCAGAAAGATAGACGGCTGTGGGGAGACCCTCCTTATCTCTGACGATGCGCGGCGGCTGGTCAAGCAGATCTAGCTTATTGAACACGCACAACCTAGGGACATCACCTGCGCCTATCTCGGCAAGCACCAGATCGACTTCAGACATCCAGTATTCACGCTGATCGGCCGCAACATCGATGACGTGTAGCAGCAAGTCAGCATTTAACGTTTCTTCCAATGTCGCTTTGAACGCATCAATCAACGTGTGGGGCAAATCTGAAATAAACCCAACGGTATCGGCGAGAACCACGTCCCCCAAATGAGGAATTTCAACGCGGCGTAACGTGGGATCCAAGGTCGCAAACAATTGGTCTGCCGCATACACATTGGCAGTAGCGTAACGATTAAATAACGTCGATTTGCCCGCATTGGTATAACCGACAATGGATACCAGGGGCAACTCAGCCCGCTTTCTCGCCCTGCGGCTTTGGGCCCTCTGGGCTTTGACCTTATCAAGCCGGGATTCAATGGCGCTAATTCTGGCGCGCAGTAAACGTCTGTCTGTCTCCAGCTGAGTTTCTCCAGGACCTCGCAGACCAATGCCACCCTTCTGCCGCTCAAGGTGCGTCCAACCTCGAACGAGTCGAGTGCTCATATGCTGAAGTTGCGCAAGCTCAACCTGCAACTTACCCTCGTGGGTGCGCGCGCGCTGAGCAAAAATATCGAGAATCAGCCCGGTACGCGCTATGACGCGGCATTCTAGGGCACCCTCTAGGTTGCGCTCCTGACTCGGCGTTAAGGGATGATTGAACACGACGAGCTCCGCACCTTCAGCATCTTTAACGGTACGGATTTCTTCGAGCTTGCCGGTTCCAACGAAAAATTTTGCAGTCGGGGCACGTCGATGCCCAGTAACCATTGCTACAGGCTTGCCGCCCGCAGAAGTCACCAACTCCTCGAATTCCTGAGCGTCGAGTGCTTGCCCGCCGTCATCGATAGCCAGCTGAACTAAGACGACGTTCTCACCGCCAGCGTGGCGGTCAAAGAGCTGGGCGTCTGAAGACTTAGCCGTTATCGGCGTTGTCCTCCTCGGGGCCGTCCAACGGGATGCGCACGTTTCGAGCAGGCACCACCGTGGAGATGGCGTGTTTATACACCATCTGTGACACCGTATTTTTTAGCAACACCACAAATTGATCGAATGATTCTACTTGACCCTGCAGCTTAATACCGTTGACTAGGTATATGGAAACGGGGATCCGTTCCTTTCGTAAAGCATTGAGGTAAGGGTCTTGTAGCGTGTGCCCTTTTGACATGGTAACTCCTAGTTCTTTTAGCGCGTGCGTCGCAAAACCGCGACGCCAAAAAGGCCCAATTCCGGGCGGGCCATAGTATAGCGCTTAGGCTCGTCAAAACGCGAGTTAGTTCCGCATTAGTTCTAAAAAATTGGGCTGTGTCACGAATTAAGCGACGCACTAATCGCTTCGGTGAGTGCCGCCGCGATACTTTTACTCTGAGTTAGGGGTTTACCCTCCTCAGCCTGACGACCCACGTCACGGGCAAATTGGCGCCAAATCGGCGCAGAACAATGCGCTGCCTCTAAAAGCTCGCCATGCTCCCCGGTGAGTAGCCACCCATCGGCGGGCCATCGACGCAGCCAGGTCAGTTGGCGTTTGGCGAGCTGCCTCGTTGCAAACAGCACGTTTTGAACCGCTTCGTCCCGCGGGGTTTCCCCGTCCAAATAGGCCCAGAGCTGTCGATAACCCACGGCTCTAATAGCTGGTAAGTCAGCGCTAAGGTCACCTCGCAGCCAAAGCTGTCGTACCTCGTCGAGCAAACCTGCACTGAGCATTTTCTCGAGTCGCTCGGCAATACGCGTGTGCAGCACGCTGCGCTCCTTTGGACAAATAACCAGCGTAATCGGTGCCTCACCCAGGCCACCATGACCCTTGCCGCTTTGCCACTCGCTCAAGGGTTTTCCGGTCATCTGCCAGACCTCAAGCCCTCGAGCGATTCGCTGACTGTGATTAGGGTGCAGCCGCGCCGCCAGAGCGGGGTCGACCCGCTGCAGCCTCGCGTGCAGGGCAGGCCAGCCTTCGGCGGCCGCATCGGCCTCAATTTGTTGCCGTACCGCAGGATCACTAGCGGGCATATCATCAAGCCCCTCAAGCAAAGCCCGAAAGTAGAGCATTGTCCCACCCACTAAAATGGGCAGTCGCCCTCTGGCCCTTATTTCAGCAATTACAGCGGTGGCATCACGGGCAAATTGCATCGCGCTGTAAGGCTCACTGGGGTCTCTCAAATCGATGAGGTGATGGGGAAAGTCAGGTTTCGCAGTGCCAATATTCAGATCTCGATACACCAGCGCCGAATCAACCGAGATCAATTCTCCGTTGAGGGAGTCCGCCAGAGAGACCGCCAAGTCGGTTTTACCCGCCGCGGTAGGGCCCATCACACAAAGTAGAGGCGACGCTGGCAATCAACGCCCCCTCAAAAACAACTTGTCTAAATCCTGCATACCCAACTGAACCCAAGTAGGTCTGCCATGATTGCACTGTCCTGACCGCTCAGTCATTTCCATATCGCGAAGCAAGGCGTTCATCTCGGGCACCGTTAATCTTCGATTGGCTCGCACAGACCCATGACAGGCCATGGTAGATAGCAGCTCGTCTTCATGGGCCGCAATGCGATCTGAAGTCCCAAATGCCAACATATCAGACAGAACATCTCTTACTAAGGCTTCAATACCGCCACCAATCAGTGCAATCGGCACCTCGCGAATCACCAGCTGCTCGTCCCCTGTCGCATCGAGCACCAAGCCCAGAGCAACCAAAGCTTCAGACATTTCGACGGCTGCAGCCACCTCCCGTGACGACAAAGTGATTGTTTGAGGGACCAGCAGCGGTTGGGTTCTAATGCCACTATCGTCCCGCATACGCTTTAAACGCTCGTAAGTGATTCGCTCATGGGCGGCATGCATGTCCACTAAAACTAGCCCTTCAGTATTTTCTGACAGGATGAAAACTCCGTGCAGCTGTGCCAACGCAAACCCCAAAGGCGGCACTTCTGACTCATCGTCGCCCCGGGGTAAGTGCTCCATAATCGACGTGTTTTGGCCCCCGCGATTAAAAGTTGGGCTGGTATAAAGGCGAGACAAGGCGTCAAGATCAGCAGTGCCTGCCTGAGCCTCAGGCTGCCATTGACCTCCGGGCGGGGTCGACAGCCCCATAGGCGCCTGTCGCGGTGCTGATGACCAACCCACTCCCCCTTGTTCATCTGCAACCGAGGCATCAATCGCTGCGGCACCATCACCCGGACGGAGATCTCCCAGCGCCCGGTGCAAAGTACTAAAAATAAAGCTGTGCACCTCGCGCCCCTCGCGGAATCGCACTTCATGCTTGGTCGGGTGCACATTGACATCAACCACTGCAGGATCGACCTCTAAAAACAGCACATACGCAGGATGACGTCCGTGAAAAAGAACATCACGGTAAGCCTGCTTAATCGCATGGGTCACCAGTTTGTCGCGGATCACTCGGCCATTAACGAAAAAGTACTGCAAATCGGCTTGGCTGCGCGAAAACGTGGGCAAACCGACCCAGCCATGGAGCGATAAACGTCCCGCCTCCCGTGCTAAGGCGACGGACTGCTCCATAAATGCAGCGCCGCACACAGTGGCAACCCTTCGTTCACGCCCCGCTTGGTCGTTGGCACAATTAAGACTGTGGAGGGTTTTACCGTTATGCCGCAGTGAAAACGCGACATCACTCCTCGCCAATGCCTGCCGCTTGAACACTTCGTCAATATGACCCAGCTCAGTTTTTTCGGTGCGTAAAAACTTTCGCCGTGCGGGGGTATTGTAAAAAAGATCTCGAACCTCAAGGGTCGTGCCACGAGGATGGGGCGCCGGGCTTACGGAGACGGTCATGTCTCGCCCCTCTGACTGGGCAACCATGCCCGCCGCACCCTGTTCGGCGGCGTTGCTCGTCAAAGATAATCGCGACACCGACGCGATAGAAGCCAGGGCTTCCCCGCGAAATCCCAAGGTACCCACGGCCTCTAAATCGTCTATCGAGTCGATCTTAGAAGTGGCATGCCTCGCTAAGGCCAGCGTTAGATCCTCGGCCGAAATGCCCTGTCCATTGTCACGCACTCGCATTAACTGAACACCACCGGATTCCAGCTCGATATCGATTCGCGAGGCTCCAGCATCCAAACTATTTTCTATGGCCTCTTTAACCACTGAGGCCGGGCGCTCCACCACTTCGCCGGCAGCGATCTGGTTCGCAAGGCGAGTGGCTAATCTGTGAATTCGAGACTGTGTCATGGGCCGTCAGGTATCTTTAGTTTTTGGCCGACTCGAATAGTCGAACCGCTCAGTCCGTTGGCTGCCTTGAGTCTGTCGAGAGAGACTCGGTACCTAACGGCAATATCGGACAGCGTGTCACCCCGGGCAATGACATAAATCCGCCCATCTGACTGGTTACTCCGCTGCCAAGCGAGGAGCGTGCCAGCGGGAGGGTGCGATTTAAACCAGCTCAAAATTCCACGGTGCATTGCCCCTGCCATCTTGTCCTGATAACTGGATGAATTGAGACGGCCAGCCTCGGTTGGATTCGAAATAAACCCGGTTTCAACTAGTATTGATGGTATGTCAGGGCTTTTGAGCACTGCGAATCCGGCTTGTTCAACCTTGGGCTTATGAAGCTTTGCAAAATCACCAATCTCAGCGAGCACTCTGGCGCCCAAGCTCAAACTGGTATCAAGGGTCGCTGTCATTGATAAATCAGTCAGGACCCCGGCCAAGATATCATCCTTACCGGACAGCCTAACGCCACCTACTAAATCAGCAGAATTCTCACGGTCCGCTAAATACTTCGCCGCCGTCGACGAGGCTCCTTGGGTTGAAAGCGCATAAACCGAGGCCCCGCTAGCTGAAGCCTGACGGAAAGCATCGGCATGAATCGAAACAAACAAATCTGCCTGAGATTTTCGCGCCAGATCCCGGCGCCCCCGAAGACTCACGTAATAATCACCATCGCGGACCAACACAGGTTTTAAGCCCGGGGTCTCCTCAAGTCGCGCACTCAATTTTTTCGCTATCGCCAAGACAACTTTTTTCTCGTACAGTTTTTTAGGGCCCAAAGCGCCCGGGTCTTCTCCGCCATGGCCGGCATCAATGGCCACAATGATATCTCGGCGATTCGATAGCTGATCCACGCTTTTTACCGCAGGGACCTCACGGCGGCTAGTGTCCTCATCAAAGAGATCGAGCACCAAACGGTGGCCCGTCCGTTCATTGGGTTCTAATGAAAAACTTTTGGGGCGAATCTTCGCTTCGAGGTCAAAAACAATGCGTAAATTATTGCCATAGCGCACACCCGAGCGCACCCGCGCAATCGGCGTGTTATCGAGGGGTAGGTTGGTCAAAGCATTGACTAAGCGCGCATCGGCAACATCAATCACAAGCCGCCTCGGATTATCCAACTCGAGTATTGAGTAAGAGATAGCGTCTGAAAGATCAAATACCACCCGAGTGTGGTCTGGCGCCCTCCACAAGCGCACATCAAGAACGTCCGCAGCGTGAACTGGCATCACAACTGAAAACAAAAGCCACAGCAAAGCGCCCAGAGGTATCGCTGTTTTGCACCCTTTTTGTCGCCCTGACGCCAATTAAACGCTCACTGTTTAGCGGACATGCTAGCCCTATATCTCGTGGTTTTACTCGTGGGTCACTACCATGACCCAAATTTCTAACCTTGCTTTGACCTTTATTTGACCTTTAAACGGCGCTAGGCCCCATCGATTAATTGTCGGCAAACCTGCTTACCCTGTTCCGACTCCCAGCCTAGACTCAGGTTCCGCCCCCCATCAAGGAGTGATAGATGAACCGTCAGATCTGGCCGGGGTAACCAATCACCGCCGCGCTCAGCCCATTCGACCAACAACACGGCAGGGGTCATCAGATAATCCTCAAACCCCATGTAGGCTAACTCTTCTGGGTCGGCGACTCGGTATAGGTCAAAATGAAAAACCATAACATTATCGAACTCGTAGGGCTCTACTAACGTGTAGGTTGGACTTTTGACGCTGCCCGCGTGCCCCAATTCACGGAGAAACCCGCGACTCAACGTGGTCTTACCAGCCCCAAGCTCGCCACTCAGGTAAATCCTGAGTGGCGGCCTACAAACCTGGGCCAGCCTACCCCCAAAAGCGATAGTGCTTTGCTCGTCTGGCAGGTCAATGGTGAGTTCTGTTATGTCTATCATTGCGCAAGTGTACCGAAGCATTAGCACGACGGGGGAATGTGGGTCTGTCAGAATGCGGACATGACGCCTACCGACACAAATACCGACGCGCTGGCTACGATCCAAACGCAGCTGCACCAGTGGGCGCAGGAATTGGGATTTCAGCAATTAGGCATCACCGGGGTGGACCTGAACCAGCACGAAGGCTATTTGCAAAAATGGCTGGACGCAGGCTATCAGGGGGACATGCACTATATGACGCGGCATGGTCTGACACGAGCCCGCCCTGCTGAGCTCATTCCCGGAACCTGCACCGTGCTGACGCTGCGAATGGACTACTTCCCCGAGTCCGCTGCCGATCCCGAGGCCGTATTAGCCCAAAACGATCGCGCCTACGTCTCGCGCTACGCCCTAGGCCGCGACTATCACAAGCTGATGCGGCACCGACTGGCGCGACTCGCAAAACGGATCGACGCCGAACTCGCGTCTGGGCAGTACCGAGCCTTTGTTGACAGTGCCCCAGTCCTTGAGCGTGCCCTAGCCGAACAATCGGGGCTGGGCTGGATCGCCAAAAATACGATGTTGATCAACGAACGAGCCGGCTCCTGGTTTTTTCTTGGCGAAATCTATACCGATATACCGTTCACCACAGATGCACCCAAAACGGTCAAACATTGCGGCAGCTGCACAGCTTGTTTAGAGATTTGTCCTACCCAAGCTTTCGTTGCTCCGCATATTTTAGATGCCAGAAAGTGCATTTCGTACCTTACCATCGAGCACCAGGGGTCGATTGATCCGGCACTGCGCCCCCTTATGGGAAATCGCATTTACGGCTGTGACGACTGCCAACTGGTGTGTCCGTGGAATAAATTTGCGCAACCCACCACCGAAACCGACTTTGCCCCCCGTCACAATCTCGACGATGAAGCCCTAACCCACTTATTCGCTTGGACCGATCAAGAGTTCGATACGCGCATGCAGGGATCTCCTATTCGCCGCATCGGTCACGAACGCTGGTTGCGAAATATCGCAATTGCCCTAGGAAACGCCACAACAACACCTGAAATCATTGCCGCATTGAATCAGCGCCGCGATCACCCTTCTGCCTTGGTCAGGGAGCACGTTGCCTGGGCCCTTTCACAACATGGCGCTCAAGACTGATTTATTCAGCGCTGACTTATAAAGACGGCACCTGAAGAAAATTGTCTCGGTAGTAACGCAGTTCTTCGATCGACTCTCTAATATCATCGAGGGCCAAATGGACATTACGCTTCTTCAAACCCGACAAATCAGGTCGCCAGCGGCTGGCGAGAATTTTTAACGAACTCACATCGAGGTTGCGGTAATGAAAAAAAGCTTCGAGGTCGGGCAGATGGCGCGCCATAAACCGTCGATCCTGACAAATTGAATTGCCGCACATCGGGGATCTGCCCGCTGGCACCCACTTTTCAAGAAAGGCCAGCGTCTCTCGAGTTGCTCTGTGCTCATCGTAGTCGCTTTCGCAAACCCTTTTCACCAACCCAGAGGCTGTGTGATGACTTGTATTCCACTCATCCATCGCGTCAAGCTCGTCCTGACTCTGATGGATGGCAATGACCGGCCCCTGAGCCAGCTCATTCAAATCACTATCCGTAATGATCGTGGCCATCTCGATAACGCGGTGCTGCTCGGGGATGAGACCCGTCATTTCTAAATCGACCCAAATGAGATTTTGTGCGTCTGACATAAAGCTCTCCTATCGCACCAGTCTATCAGAGCCTGTGCCAGAGCCTTTAAAACTTCACTCACATCCTTTGCCCGGACACAGTAGACTTAACCGATGTCCAAACCGCAACTCAGCAAACAGCAACATCGGCGCATTCAAGCGGCGCAAGAACGCTATCGCAGTGAAAGCGAATTGGGTGGCGAGCCGGGACTGGTAATCGCACGCTTTGGTAAGCAGGTGCTGATTGAGGCGGAAAATGGCGATCGGCGCACTACCACCCTGCGTCGCCACGCCGAAGATCCCGTCGCGGGTGATCAGGTTATATGGACACCTCAAGATGAGCATGGCGTTATTGAAACCTTGCTGCCGCGCCGCACGGTTATCTCCCGACCCAACAGTCAGGGGGCGCTCAGGCCCATCGCGGCTAACATCGACAGATTACTGATTGTGATCGCGCCTCAGCCCCTTGCTCAGGCCAATTTAATAGACCGGTATTTGGTTGCAGCTTCCCATGCGGACATAGACACCAGCCTAATAGTCAACAAAGCTGACTTATTATCCGAGGCACCTTCGGTCGTGGAACTCGCCAAGACCTACAGCGAATTGGGCGTGGAGGTATTAACGACCGATCAGCTTAGCGACCCAGGGGCGGAAGCATTAATGGCTATGGTGAAGACTCAAACCGTCGCGCTCGTTGGGCAGTCGGGGGTTGGAAAATCGTCACTTATAAAACGGCTATTACCCGATTTAGAAATCCGTATCGGCGCCTTGTCTGATGCCGTTGGGCTGGGGCGACACACCACCACAGCCGCGGCTCTTTACCATTTACCCGGAGGCGGTCGCTTAATAGATTCGCCTGGGGTTCGAGAATTTCACCTTAGCCACCTGCCCAAGGATGCCATAGCATCGGGGTTTGTAGAATTTGAACCCCTACTTGGCCTGTGCCGTTTTCGAGATTGCAGTCACAGCCATGAGGTTCGCTGCGCAATCCTCGAAGCCCATGCAAGAGGGGAGGTAAGCGCTGATCGACTGGCCAGTTATCGTCAAATCGTGGCGTCGATGAGCCCATAAATCGGCGCGACTAAACCGCGTCCCAAGTCGTCCGCAGATAGCAAATTTAGCGGGCGCATCGGCTGCGCTGCGATCAGCACGGAGAGTGTTAACACACCCAGCCATCTACTCAGGGATTATGGATCGCTCTTATCTCTTCGCAAATCTTGGAAGAGTAAAAATTCGAAGCGTAACACCACCTCCCAAGCGCCCTCTCGACGGTCGTAGGGTTCATCAACCCGCCAGTTGTAGCTAGGTTCAAACTCTATGAACAGATAGTCTCGGTAGGTTTGACGGCGATACCTCACGCCGAGCTTGTAATTGCTGACATAGTCGTAAGGCTCTGTCGCGCCCCAAACTTCACCGTAGGCCATGATTCCTCGCTCAGTGGGGCCTCCTTTCGCAGGATCTGCATTCCAAAAATTGATCCATTGCAAGCTCGTACTCAATTCAAGCCCATCGGTGCTGGAGCCGTAAAGCGCTCTCGAATAACTGCGAATAAGTTGTTGGTCGTCAATTTGGTGGTCAAAAAGCAAGCGAGACGTACTGGTGGTACCGTCACCCGCATCGAATTGGACCCGCTCAATAAATCGCAGGCTGTTGCGCTCGCTCAAATCGCGTTGATAGGTAAACTTGACACCGGGCTTCGGTCCGTTCGAGCCGAAACCCAAGGTAAGCTTGAAATCGACGTCGGAATCCTCAAAACGGTTAACTTTTAATTCAAGAGCCACTCTAGACTGCGACTCATCTTGCTCGCCATTGATGTCATTGAGCGGGTCATCCCCTTGAAACACCAAATCGAGTCGCTTTGAAATTTGCGGCAGATTAACCTTGCCGCCCAGTCGAAAACGAACGTCATTACCGAGACGCTCATCCCACTCATTGCTGACACGAAGCCGGAGTCGTGAATAGGCTTCGGTATCCTCAGCGTCGCCGCCTCCAAAATAAGCGTCAAACCATTGCGTGAGATCGTCGGCCCTATC
>JAQXAF010000093.1 GCA_029253085.1 Luminiphilus sp.
ATTGCACACGGTTACCTGACGCTGTCGTTAGCCAACTGTTTTCTTCCCGAGCTCATTCAAGTGGAAAATGTATCGATGGGGGTGAATTACGGGACTGAAAAGATTCGCTTTCCAGCGCCTGTGCCCGTGGATTCACACATCACAGCTACAGGTGAAATTATTGCGGTCGAGGAGAACAAGGGCGGTTACAAGGCGACCATCCGTGTGACCATTACAGCCAATGATGCTGACCGCCCCGCCTGCATCGTTGACACGATATCTATTTTCTACCCGTAGCGGGAAGGTCAAAGACCAGCGTCGTGACGCTCTCGGCTCAACGCACTATCCGCTTCTAAGAAAAAGTTTGACGCTACAGCTTGAATACCCGACGCGCATTTTCATGCAAAAACTTAGGCCATACGTCGTCTTTAAACGGGACGTCTGGCATGTCACCAAAAATTCTTTCCAAAGATAAACCCATGGGGAAGTAGCCGGCATACATAATTTTATCGGCCCCTCGGGTATTGGCAAAATGAATAATATCCTTGGGATAGTGCTTGGGCGCAAAAGCACTGGTCATGTAAAACAAGTTCTCGTACTTCAACATCAACTTCCAGGCGAGATCTGTCCAGGGCTCGGCCCCGTGCTTCATGACAACTTTCAGCTCGGGGAAAAACCAGCAAATCTCATCGAGGTGCTCAACTTTCTGGGGCTCCATTGGAATCCGCGGACCCGGCACACCCACACAGGGACAAAAGGGTATATCCAGATCAATGCAGGTAACAAAAATGGGATACCATTTTTTATCGGCAAGAGAGACCTGCGGACAGAGTCCGGCGGGAAACGCGTTGACCGACTTAATGTCATACTCTTCCTTGAGTCGTCGAATTTTTCGCACCTCCTCCATGCCGTTATTGGGGTTACAGTCGTAAGAGGCAAAAAAGCGGTCAGGATGCTTTTTCACCGCTTCGTTTTGTGTCTCGTACTGCCCCTCATCGACCCCCAACATCGCTTTTTCAATATTGAACTCATCCATCTTTTCCAATGTATAGGCAATGTAGTCATCGCGTTTACCCACTTTTGGAAGGTCTTTAAACATGTATTGAGCGGGCATTTTGAACATCTGCCGACTCTGCTCATCCATGAGCAACGGGCGAATAAAATCGTAAAAATTTGAGGTGTCGTCATTTGGGACCGCTAACATTAGGTCAATGATAGGCACGTCAGTGGGCATGGGCATCGTTTTTTCCTCTCGCCATCTTAGCAAACAGTCATGGGGCCGACGAAAGACAAGCTACCGCGCCCCTTCATATCAGTGGCCATCATGTGCGGCCAGTCATTATTTATAAAGTCTTTTTCACTGTGTCTGCAGCACGATTAAAATTCTGATGCCTGCAAGTGCTGGCTACAAAAAAAAGGAAAGACTTCTATCAGCCTGCTTCCGGCAAACAGGGGTAATCGGTATAGCCCCCGGCGCCTTCTCCAGCATAAATTGTGCGCTTATCTAGCGCATTCAAAGGCGCATCAACCGCGAACCTCGTCACCAAATCCGGGTTTGCAATATAAGCCCGTCCAAAGGAAACCGCATCAACACGATGCTCGGCAATAAATTGATCCGCCTCCCCCGCGTCAAAACTATCACTGCCGATTAAGGCTCCTGTGAAATGTTCGCGGCTTAAGGCAAGACTGTCGATTCCCGTTGACGCCATGCGAATCGCATGAACCCAGGCAAGCCCCAAACGATTGGCCAACTGAAGGAGGGCGGCGTAAGTCTCTTTTGGGTTGCCATCAACGTGATCGTTATACGGATTTCCGGGTGAAATTCTAAGACCTATACGACCCGCCCCGGTTTCAAATTTAATTGCTTGAAGCACTTCCTCAATGAATCGCAGGCGATTGTCCAAATTGCCACCATACTGATCATCACGTAGGTTGCTTCCCGTTGCCAAGAATTGAGCCGGCAGATAACCCGATGCGCAGTGCAGCTCAACGGCATCGAATCCGGCTTGTAATGCCCTTGCTGCCGCTGATTGATAATCTGCCACAACCGATTTGATTTCAGCTAGCGTCATAGCTTCGGGAACCGGCATAGGCATCATCCCAGACTCTGTAAAGATCTCTGCCTTGGCAGGCAGAGCTGATGGCGCCAAAAACCGCGTGTTTTGCCCTTTGTTAAGTGCATGGCCTACCCGACCGCAGTGCATGAGCTGGCAGGCTATTAAGCCACCTCGATCATGAACTTTGTTCGTCACAGCTGACCAAGCCGCCGTGTGCATATCATCGTAGATTCCCGGGGTTCGGTTATAGCCTTTGCCGTCGGCAGAGGGATGAACTCCCTCGGTCACAATCAGACCTGCATCACCGCGCTGGCCGTAATAATTCACCTGCAACTCCGACACATTGTCATCAACTTGCTGGGCTCGGCTGCGGGTCATGGGCGCCATGACAATGCGATTGCGAAGTCGCAGATCACCCATCTCAAGGGGGCTATACAAGTGTGCGTACTTCATTTTTTAGTCCTCATACGGATGCCTGCCCTCAGCATTAGCGGGTTTTTATTGATGGATCTACACTGCCATCACGCATCGTTGCCAAAAACTTTTCAAGAGGCGCAGGCGCGGCGACGGCCGGCAAGCCATCGGATGGCGGTTCGGCCCAAAATGTCTTCCAACTGGGAAACAAACTGTGAAAGGCTCCCTCGTAATCATCGCGGTCAGGCCAGCGCATTTTGTTTTCTCCGCAGGGCGGTTTGTTTAGATCAGTGGCATACCAGTAGCAAGGCAACCGTCGCCGGAAGTACCAACGGCCCTCAACCCGCTCATAATGATCCCAATAAAGCATCTGCATAATCACCCACTCGCAGCCGCCCTGCTCAGTGGGTGTCTCGTGCTCATTTTTGCTGTAGACCACGCCGATCGCTCGATCAGGGTCTTCGAATTCGATAATGTGATTGCCGATGTGATGCGCCGTACCCATAAACTGAACCCGCAGGGTTTCATCCATCCACTGCTTAAAATGTGCACGCCCAACCTTATCCCGACCAATTCGAATATCCTCGGCAAAAAGATTTACCAGAGCGTCGATATCTCGCATGTCCAGCGCGAGTGAGTATTTGGCGGCGAGTTGGCGTATCGCATCCAAAGATTCCAGACGATCAAGCCTGACTAAAACATCATCCTGACTCATACTTGCTCCTCGATCGCGATACTGCACCCGGCCATACGTCCTGAAAAAGTGGCATCACCCACGGAACTGCCAGAAGCATAACCATCGCCACGCCTTGGCACACCGCAGGCCGTTCTTCCCGCTGCATACAAACCCGGAATAACACCCTCATGAACCGAGCAGACCGCGCCCTCAACCGTGGTATCGAGACCACCCAAAGTGAAACACGGAAAAAATGCACCCGCCCCCGGCGTACAATCTAGTGCGACAAAGGGGGCTTCAATCGCTTTTAACCAGCTGGCATCTTTATGGAACAGAGTATCTGTCCCCTCAGCAACATCTTGATTAAAACGCTTCAGAGTTTGTTCAAGCTGTCCGGCCGGCAGCTTCAATTCCGACACCAGCTCATCAAGGGTCTCTCCGGTAGCCACTACGGGTGCCTGTAACCAGCTTTCAGTCTCGTAATTGCCATAATCCGCCACATTAAGAATGAGATAGACAGGATAGCTCTGGTTGACCAAGAAACTGCCGATTCGACCGTGGTAAGCGTCCTCATTGACAAAACGCTGTCCCTGACCGTTCACAAAAATACCAAAGGTTAATGTCGCTGGGGGATAAAAAGGCAAACTCAAAAACCCCTCGTGCATGTTGATGGCGCGACCACCAACGCTAAGCCCCATTTGAATACCACTGCCGGTATCATTGGGGTTACCGATTTGAGTCTTATTGTCGAGAAATTGGGGACAGTATTCCCGCACCATTTCCTCATTCATGATGAAGCCCCCTGCGCACAGAACCACACCTTTCTTGGCTCGAAAATAGTGTTCCTGCATATCTTGTCTCACCACCAGACCAACGACCCGCTGTTGGGGGCCATAGCAGTTGACGATCAGCCGCAAGGCCCGTGTTTCGTAGTGAATTGAAACCCCTCGCTGTTTGACTTGCTGTAAAAGAATTTGAGTGAGTAAAGGACCGCCGTTGTCCCCTTCAACTTCGAGATTGTGTCCACGGGGAGCCGGCTTATAACGCGTGCTGTACGGCCATGCTTTCTCGCTGCCCGTGTACAGCAAGCAGTCATCCGTCAACACCATCATCGCTCGCTCCTTTAGCTCTGAGGGCTTAAAGGGCACACCGAGAGAGATTAGCCAATCGAGATGTTCTGCCCCGCCTTCTGCGTAGGCTCTGACTTTTTTGGGGTCGGCCTGAGGCCCGTTACTATCCATGAGATAGCCATAGACGTCCTCGACGCTGTCGTCGTAACCGACAGCTTTCTGGATTTTTGTGCCACCCCCTAAATAAATTTCTGCAGACGACAAGGCCGTCGAGCCACCTGAAGCCGATGCGGCCTCTACGATAACTACCGAAGCACCGGCATCCGACGCCGCAATCGCCGCGCAGGCACCCGCGCCACCAAACCCGACAACAACCACATCACTCTCATCAGACCAAGAGGTTACATCGGATTCGAGCATAGGAACAAAAGACATAGACAAAGGCTCGCCAACTCAACTGGAGGTGCCTCACAGTAGCGACTTGGTGAGTGACCATCAGCCTCCGTTTGGACGATGGCATAAGGTTGCACGCTGCCCTGTCACACGCCACTCTGCGCGGCATCCCCACTTATTGAGACAACATCATGGCCTGGTATACCGGCAATGCCCTTTACGACACATTACTCCTGATCGGCTTTGCCTACGCGCTACTCGTCTTTGCCGCTAGCTTTGTCGGCACGGCTGCTTATGGCGGTCGCTTTGGATCAAGAGGAAAAAAACAAGGCCTCAAGCTAGGGTCACGCATGGGCTGGATTATTATGGAGCTCCCCGGTCTGCTGGTATTTCCCGTCATTTACTTCATGGGGACTAATGCCTACGAAGCCGTGCCGTTATTTTTTCTCGCTATCTGGATGATGCACTATAGTAATCGCGCCCTGATTACCCCAATGCTAATGCGCGTGCAGCCAGGGACGCCGGCCAGCTTTTCTTTTAACGTCATCATCGCCGGTTGGATTACCTTGTTTCTTCACGGTTATTTCAACGCCGCTTATCTTACCGAGCTTGGTGATCAGTACACGCAAGACTGGTTTAGTGACCCGCGGTTTGCTGTGGGGCTACTGATTTACGCGACAGGTTTCGGACTCAATATTCACTCCGATCATATCCTGCGAAATCTTCGCTCAAAAACACCCGAACCCAACGAGCCGCGTTACAAGATCCCATTTGGCGGTGCATTTCGCTGGGTTAGCTGCCCCCAGTACTTGGGTGAAATTCTCTCTTTCACAGGTTTCGCCGTAATGACCTGGAATTTGGGCGCAGTTTTCGTTCTTGCGATGACCGCGGGCAACCTGATCCCTCGAGCCCTCTACACCCATCGCTGGTTCCGCAAAAACTTTGACGATTACCCTGAAGAACGCAAAGCAATTTTTCCAAAACTACTTTAACTTTTTCGGCCCCCTGGCAGCGGCAAAGTTGAGGCGCTTGCGCCGAGGAAATCGGCGATCCGCTCTATCGGGGTAAAGGCTCATACCAAATAGCAGATCCAATGGCGCGCTCCTGAATGGCGACCGGGGACATGGGCTCGATACCTAGATCCCTAGCGTCATATGTCGACCAACGGGGTGTCGGAATCTCAAGAACCCTTGGATAATAAAAGGCCGGGCGGTCAGGATTGAAATCATCATCCTGCCACCACGCTGTCAGCGAAGGGGTGCCAATGGTGTTTTCGTAGCTGCTTGCCGCTGTATTCACCGTGCTGCCAACCGGATCTAACCGGCCCGTAGCAGGGTCAATATCTCGCCCCGGAGACCACGCCACGTCAATGACGCTCTCGTGCGTGACCCCGTCTACGTCAACCCAGCCCTTGATAATTTGAATGCGATCAAGGTGGGCTCCCAAAGGGTCCTGAGCGGCAAAAATCACAAACTGCGGTGCGGGGGAACCCGACCTTATCGGTAAGGCCGAACCCATCGGCACACCCCTAGCATCAGCCTGAGTAATTCCGTCCGGTAAAGATGCCAAGGCCTGATCGAGTTGCCATCCGCCAAACATTCTAAGGGACAGCCGCGGCCCCGAAGTGGCAAAAGTCTCACGCCTTTGCAGCGCTGAAAAAAGGGCGTGACGGGTGTTGTCCTCGGCCCAAACTCCGGCTAATCCACCAGAGCCCCAACTTGGGGCTGGGGTCATATACTTCAACCCCAGACCTGCCTCACCCGTACGTAAGCCTGCACTGCCATCCATCATGGGCAGCTTGCCGGTATGATTATCTTCATCGGTAACAGAGCTGGCATTGTGGCTATCGCTGGCCCCTATCACGCCAAAGGTAAAGGGATTGAATCCCTCTCGGTGCGCCAGTGAAATACCACGTCGCAAGGCATCACGCGCATAGGATCCGGTCACTGTTTCGAGGGTTCCCTGTTGACCGGGTACGGCGCTGGCAATCTCGAATCCTGCGAACTCATCAAGACTTGATAATAAGGGATGCGTCTCGGAGGCGCCCTTCACCTGGAGAATTTCACTCAGGGGTTCGAGCTCTGACCGGTCCCGGGGTACAGATTCCACTAAAAGGCGACCGCTCGCATCTTCGCTTCGATACATGAGACCCTGTGACAGGTTGCCATTATGGGGTATCGCAATGACCGATCTTCCCAGTGCCCGCTCACTGCGCAAAAAGCGCCAAAGGTCCGGAGCTTTTGGACCATCGATAGCGCTAAAGGGGCGGCTGGGCACCTCACTTTCTCCATAAATGATATTGCGGTGTAAATGCGTCGTTACATCACCTCCATCCGCTGACCACTCCCAACCAATGAACGCCGTGAATTTGCCCGGCTCGTTGTAAGTGTTTGCCGCATCAACCGTGGTTTTCCAAGCTGACGCATTTATTGCAGCGTCGACGCCGCGGAGCGTCAACTGAAACCCATTGCCATGCATCAGCGCCATCGTCTCCACCCACGCACGGGTTACTGCCAGCCGACTGCCCTCCTCTAAAAGTTGCGCTAGTGGTTGGCGTGTCGTTGGAATATCGAGACCTGCCAGCCTCGCCTGGCCCATATATTCGGCATGATCTGTCACCGCTGCAAAGTCCAACGGCCGACGAATGGTTAGAGGGTAGCCGGCACCATGTTCAATCGTCAGACCTCGGGAAAAACGGTAGACATCCGCAGGTAACGCCCGCACCCCCATTGCGAAGGCATCACTCGATAAGGCCGTATGGATATGTAAATCACCCCAGTAGAGGTTACGCAGTGGGTTAGCCGGTAACGGCCTGACTTCGGGGATTTCAGTAACCGGGGGCTTTGTCTCTGGAGCAAGGGAGGGATCTGCGATGGGATCGCAGGCCGCGATAAAAACCGCCATTACCACGGCTACTGCACAGCGGGGTAAACCTGACGTCGGTCTACATAAGGTGCCATCAGCAGCCACAGACTCAACGTAAGGCGCAAACTTACCCATCAATAAATGACTGCCTTCGAACGCTCAGGGGGAGCACCCAACATCTCCCGATGTGAGGGTGGATAGATCCCATCATCAGGAATTTTCAACCTAACGCCCAGCTCAGCCCCTATCACTGTTTGCCCGGCAAAAGTGAAGCGATCGCCATGACCGCGCAAACCATGGATAAGGTGCCCGGTATATTCCGGTGACTCTGCCACCCGCATGATTTCCTCATACTGTTCGGGATGCACTTCAGCCGCTTTCATTGCGCGCTCAGTCTTCAGCGGGCCCATCCAAATCGATAAACTGTTCACGCCCGTGCCATTGAGGTCGTGTTGCATATCGGAGGCAAACTTATCCAGCCCCGCCTTCTGCGCCCCATAACCCGGACCGTGCATATAGCAATTAGCGCCAAAAGATGAGCCGAAGACAATCCATCCGGTTTTTGCCGACACCATCATGCGGGCAGCGTGCCAGCTGGCCACGTAGGCTGAGCGCAATCCGACGTCTAAAATAGCGGCCGCCTCGAGGCTTTTTTCCCAAAAGGGTTTCGGCGTAATAAGCTCAGAATGCATGTATGTCGCATTATTAAACAAGACATCTAGCCGGCCGGCATCGTGCTGTATCTGCGAGAATACCTCCGCTACCGCTGCGTCATCGGCATGATCGCAACAAAGAGCAACGCCACGGCCTCCCGCATCAGTAACAGCTCGCGCCGTCTCATGAATGGTTCCCGGGAGCACTGAGCCATCCCATGCTTTTGCGGCACCCACCACTTCAGAGCGACCCGTAATATAGACCGTGTAACCATGCTGGCCTAGCGCCCGGGCCACCCCAGCACCTGCGCCCCGACTCGCGCCGGTCACTAGTGCCACTGGTGCATTACTGTTCATCGCACCCTCCCCAAATTAAAACTGCCCACTTCCGCGCTCTCAACAGGCCGATCCAATCTACTCTGTCTACACTTTGCATAGGGATCCTTTACGACCATTTCTCGGCGGTACGCCAAACAATGGCTTCAGTGCTCGGCACCGACGACTTGTCGGCACTAGGCCAAAAAAAATTTAGCGTTCTTGCATGGCCCGCGTCAATAAAGCGAGTCAAACATCAGAGGGATAATGCCTCGGCGCGGGTTTGCACTGCATTGGTCATTCGGTGAAAACCCCGCCAAAGAAACAACCCCATAAAAAGCGTGACGATGGGTGATAGCCAGCCTCGAAGTTCAAAGTAGGAGGTATAGCGGCATTCCCCTGCACCCACAGTTTCAAGACGATGCTGCCGCTTGCTGTACAGCCAGCGGCCTACGGGTCGCATGCGGTATTCAAACAGTTGCTCATGCTCGACTTGAGTCACCTGCTCGGTCTGCTCAAGCTCAAATGGACCCATGTTTACCTGCATAACAATAGGCGTCCCGGGTTGCAGCTCCGAGGAGCACCGGGTGACGAAGGGATTCCATTCCCCGTAGGCAGAAAAATCGACAATGACCTGCCAAGCCGTTGAGGGGGTAGCTTTGATGTTGCGAACAAACTTAAGCGTCAGCATTGTTCAGACCCCTCCCGAGGAGGCGAGCAGTTGATTATCTTCCAGCAGATTCGCTGGACGGTGAATGCACCAGGTTCCGCCGGGATGGTAGATGTACGCCACGCAACTGTTGCAGTTGTCACATAGCGACGGTTCCTCGGGACGCACCTTCCACTTGTTGACCAGATCAGGCTCTCTAAGCAGTGCGCGTGCGAGCGCCACAGCCTCAAAATCGGCCGCCATACACTGCGCCACGTTATCGGCTGACTTCACCCCACCGAGATACGCCAAGGGAAGGGATACCTCATCTCGAATTTTTTTCGAATACTCCCAGAAATACAGCTCCCGAAAATCGATAGCGGGCGCCGACTTCGCCGTGGCACCAATAGCCATACCGCTGAGAGACCATTTACCTAGAACGCGATACATGGCCTCAAGATTCATATTACTGCCAAACATGAACCAACCCGACTCCACGTTGCGCCCCCCTGACAACACGAGCATATCGGCACCCGCAGCCTCAAGCAGTTTGGCCGTAATGATCGCATCGTCAACGTTAGCCCCCCGGCGTCTTCCGTCAGCGACATTAATCTTAGCCAACACCGCAATATCCTGACCCACACGCTGTTTTACTGCCCCGAGCACTCTTGTTGGAAAGCGTGCGCGGTTCTCGGCACTACCGCCGTAGGCATCTTTGCGATTGTTGTCCATGGGCGATAAAAACTGGTTCAGCAGGTAACCGTGACCCATATGAATCTCGACTGCATCGAACCCCGCACTGACACAGTACTCAGCTGCAGTGACGAAGGCCTCAACCATGTGCTCCATGTCCACCTCAGTCATTCCCCGCCGAAGGATATTGCCTCGGAGAAGGCCCGCGGGATTAAAGCCCGACACAGAGCTTTGCAGACGCCCGGGCACAAAGACCCCTGTTACAAAGGAGCCACCGTGAGTAATTTGAGCGGCAATCTTGCCCCCCTTGGCGTGCACAGCATCGGTTACCGCCCGCAGCTCATCAATAACACCGTCGTGTAACCAAATTTGATCAGGCAGCGTACGCCCTACTTTACTTACCGCCAGGTAAGCCATGGTCGTCAGACCCACGCCTCCAGCCGCCATACTTTCGTGGTGTTTTAACATGGCGATGGTCGGCATACCTCGCAACGACATGTTTTCGTTGGCCCCGGCTTTGATAAAACGGTTGGGTAAGGTCACTGGGCCTACCCGCAGCGGTGTATAGGCTCTCGCGAGCATAGCCTGTTCCACGATGTCTCCTGAGGTGTTTGACGCTCTAGTATAGCTAGACCACCACCGCGGACTATCGTCCCTTTGCAGGTAATTGGTGACGAGCTCACTCATTTGAGCACAGGTTGGTGAGCCGAGAGCCCAGTTGCGATTCATGCAAACAGGAAATCTGTCAGCTAGTGGAGTCAGTCAACAAAGCCTTAAGACTTGCCTGCTTATCGACATCAAAAGCCAAAGCTCGGCTCATGTAGTCACTCGCGTCTAAATAATCCGAATTCATCTCAGTAAAGGCCGCAGCGAGGTAGCGTTCTTCAACCTGCATTAATACATTAAGGGCGAGGCGGGTTGTCTCAACCCCTTCGCCCTCGGGCAGACCCGCCATCAGCGCGCGACGATGATCGCTGTTGCAATGATTGGTTGCCAAATAATCGGTCATCACGTCGTGCTTCGAGGCACCGGCAACCAACAGCGTTAGTGCAGCGGCATAGCCGGCGCGGTCTTTCCCCGCCGAGCAGTGGAATACCAGAGGTAAACTTTGAGGCTGCAACAGCAGATGTAAGAACTCGCTATAAACCTGCGCAAACCGGGTCACGAATAATCGATTGGCTTCGATGAGAAATTCGCTTGCAGCTTGTGCGTCAACCCGACCCGCTTCAACCTCACGCCGGATATTAATCACATCCGCACCCTCAGCCTCCACAGGCAGCCAAATTTCGTTAATACCGGTACCGGCCAGGAGGTCAGGGTTTTCCGCTCGTTCACTGGCTCTGCGTAAGTCGACCACGGTCGCTATTCCCAACTCGGACAACCTTTGTCGGTCGGCATCTGTCAAACGTCCCAAATGATCAGAGCGGTATACCCGTCCCGGTGTGAAGGAACCTCCACAACCGAGAGGGTAACCCCCGAGATCTCTAAAATTATGCGCCCCGTCAAATCGAATTTGACGTGGCAGGGTTTGGGTGGATGACAACAAATCGTAACTCCAGCGGGTAATCAGCGCTCTAACATCAACGGCAGGTCGTGGTTAAAAACCCTCGGCATCGTGGGATACTCGCCAAATCAGCTGGGGGAACAATCGACGCATGACCACACCTAGCTGTGTTTGCTTACCGGGATAGGCAAAAAGCTTCCCCTTGTCGAGGCAGCGCTCGATCTCATCGATAACCCCATCTGGCATCAGCGTCTCGCCCTTCGAGGGCAGCTTTGGGACAACGGTTGCCTCAGCTTGCTGCCACAGAGCCGTCTTCACCGCCGGCGGGCAGACGCAACAAAAGCGCAATCCGCTGTTCCGGTTTTCGTGATAAAGAATTTCAGTATAAAACTGTACTGCCGCTTTACTTGAAGCATAGGCGCCCATCAGGAGCCCCGGTACAATGCCGGTCATAGAGGAAAAGCTGACAAAATCGCCGCGCCCTCGCTCAATCATTTTGGGCAAGGCGGCCGTAGCCACGTTGACGAGACCGCCATAGTTGATGGACATAACTCGCGTTGTTAGCCTGGGATCCTCGTCGAGCAAACGACCAAATGGCATGATTGCAGCGGCATTCGCCACGCGATCTACAGGCCCAAGATTGGCTTCGATGTCGGCAAACACCGCGCCAACCGCATCGACGTCAGTGATATCTACAACGTAGGGTTTGATGTTTGAAGCCGATGCAGCGGTTTCTGCCATGCCGGCTTCATTGACGTCTAAGATGGCAACCGCTGCGCCCCCTTGAGCAAGCCGACGCGCCCATGCCTGCCCCATGCCGCTGCCGCCACCGGTAATTACTGCAACCCGACCGTTAAAAGACATGAAAACTCCCTAAGACCGTAAATTCGAGGTGCTCACCCCTCAGAGGCTTCTGGTGTAAAAATTACGGGCATCGATTTAATCGTACTAATCATAAACGAACGCATGTAAGTGACCTCACCGTTAAAGGTCATATCCCGTAGCCTGGGTATAATTTCTTCAAACATAATACGCATTTCAAGCCGCGCTAAATTCATTCCGAGGCAAAAATGCTCCCCGATACCGAAGGACCGCAGTTCTCGATTAAGGGACGGCATACGCTTTTTACGATGGATATCGAAACGCATAGCATCGTCACCAAAAACCGCCTCATCGTGGTTTACGGCATGATAGTGCATCACAATTTTTTCCCCGCGCTTGAAGGAATAGCCGTTCCACTCAACATCTTGCGTCGCCGTTCGACGCATCGCGATAAACGCGGTGTTATAGCGCAGCATTTCTTCTATGGCATCCGGTATGTCCTCGGGATGATCAACGAGGTGCTGAAGCTGCTCGGGATTTTCCATCAACAGCCGCATGCCGTGAGCGGTCGCAGTGCGCGTACTCTCGTTGCCTCCCACCATGAGCAAAATAAAGACCCAGGCAAACATCTCATCGCTGATGGGCTCACCATCGACTTCACCCTCCAAAAGGGCCTGAATAACAGGGCCAGTGAAACCCTCGCGCTGTTTCTTTGCCAATTCCATAGCGTAAAGAATGACCTCGAAGGAAACGGCATTAGCCTCGTCAGGCCCGGTAGCAATATCGGGGTCATCACCGAACGCCATGATGTTAGTCCACTCGAAAAACTGTTTTCGATCCTCTTGGGGCACTCCCATCAATTCCAGAACAGCGATCAGAGGCAGCTCCGCCGCAACTTCTTCCACAAACTCACAGGACCCTTGATCTGCAACCCGGTCGACAATGGCCTTCGCTTGCTGCCGCAGCCAAGGCTCCATGGCGGCCACTGCCTTAGGTGTAAAAGCGTCGCGAACCACTCTGCGGTGCGCCATATGCTTGGGCGGATCCATCGCGATAAACGCGTTGTCCAGCATGACTTGCATGGTCTCTCGCTGCATCTCAGATTCGGGCTCCATAGGAAAAGGACCTTCGATCTGTGATGAAAACAGCCCGGGGTTTTGAGACACAAAATCGAGGGCATCACGCTTGACTGCCGCCCAATACGGGACGCCGGTTGTTGGGTCCTCAAAATGCACAAAACTTCCCTGCTCGCGCAAGTCAGCAAGGGCCTGATAGGGCATACCTTGGCGATATGCGTCAAGGTCTAACAGGTGTGTAAAAGGACAGCTCGCTTCAGCATTTTGCATATCTATCGTGATCTCCATTTGCCGTCTCGGTGCGTGCCCATTTAATTTTGGAACACCCGGGGGCCATCGGTTTTTATCAGGCAATGCGCCCTAAATGGACGGGTCCAAGACATCTAAACCTGCATCTGCCTAACGGCGCCGTATCGTCCGTTTGGAATAGGAAAACATTGTTTTTTTAAAACGTCCAGTATTACTATACGGTTCGTTAGACAAATCCGCGGCTAACTTACAGGAGCCACAAAGCAGACATGCCTCGCCCGCTCGTTGATACAGAGACCATCATTACCGTGGCCTTGGACGCTATGGAGGACCCTCGCGAGGGCCCCCTGACTGCCAGACGCCTAGCCACGCGATTAAAGTGCTCTACGCGCACCCTGTATCAACAAATGGGCAAACAGGAGGCGTTGATTTCAGCGCTACTGAATCATTATTTTGTCAAAAAGGCGCCTCGGGTTGATTCCAGTCTAAATTGGAAAGATGCCATTGGTGCTTGGGCAGCCGCGCTTAGATTGGCGATTCTAGAGCGACCGAATCTGTCGCGACACCTGAGCACTGAAAACCGCCCCGCCCTCATCGAATTCACCCGCCCATTACTCGCCGCACTGATCGCCTCAGAGTTTTCCGAGGCCGTGGCAGTTGAAGTTTGTCGATCTCTCGTCCACGTTATTGTCAGCTTGACGTTAGGTGAACTTGAAACCCAGACCCATCGATATGACGAAACCGCGATCGAAGGGGATCATCTAGCTCGGTTGTTGTCGACCGATGCAAATGCCTATGAACGCTCTCCTGGCGGCACAACGCCCCCCCCTGTTTTTCTCCAAAGCATCGCCTGGCTTATTGGTGGGATCGAACTGCAACAACAAACTCAAGCAGCTCAAACATGATCCGGTTAGCGCTAGGCCCAGTAAGGGGTTCCATGGGATCCATTCGATTGGCTTGGCCTGTGTGCGAGGAACATGACCGCTCCTCTGCCCGTAGCACATCAGCCGTCCGATTTGTCCGCGGGAGATCGCGCGGGTTGTCGAGTGTGGCCCAGAGCATTATGTTTTCTTTTTTCTTTTCATTACCACTCAGGACGAAATTACAATGAGCGAACGATTACTGGTTGTATCTACTGACTGCCACGCTGGCCTACCCATCAGCCAATACAAGCCCTACGTCGAAACTAAATACCATGACTTTATTGACATGGCGGTCGACGTCCAGGTGGACATGATGGACAAAGCCGAAGCGCAGTTCTTGATAAAAGACATCAACGACGCCTGGCGCGCGCCGATCAAAGAAGCACTGACAGGCGCTTGGGACTACACACAACGCAGCAAAATGCTGGCGGGCGACGGTATCGCAGCTGAGGTCATCTTTCCCGACGGCATTACTGAGCAGAATACGCCGCCCTTTGGTGCAGGCCTAGGCCTATCGCCCAAAGACGCCGTGCCCGAGCTGCAATGGGCAGGCGCCATGGCACACAACCGCTGGCTCTCAGAACTTGTTGCTAATGATCCTAAACGGCACTTTGGCGTGGCATCTATCCCACTACTTTTCGATGTTGATCAGGCGGTGGATGCAGCACGGTGGTGTCATGAGAACGGCCTCAAGGGTGTCATGTTGCCAACGATGTGGGGAGAACATGCCGCCTATCATGACCGTAAATACGACCCTTTCTGGGCGGTCTGCGAAGATTTGGGCATTGTGGTGCACTTCCACTCGGGGCCGGCGCCACTCAACGAATACTTTGGCCCTGAATTTCCCATGGTCGATTCCCATGAGACGCTTCCGGGTGCCATGGGATGTTATGTGTCAGAAGTGATGTTTTGGCTTTTCAGACCTCTAACCTTCATGCTTTGGGGCGGCGTTTTTGAGCGCTTTCCAAAGCTGCAAGCGATGGTTGTAGAAGGCGGCACCATGTTTATGGTTCCTTCCTGGCTGCGCTTGCTAGACCATAACTACACCGACATACACTTCTCAGCGAAGCTGGGCGATTTCCGATCCCATCTCTCGATGGCACCTAGCGAGTATTTTGCGCGCAATTGCGGTATTGGCGCTTCCTGCGTGCCCAGGCGTGACCTCGATCTCAAAGAGCAGATTGGCTTGAATCAAATCATGTGGGGGAGCGATTTCCCTCACCCCGAGGGCACCTGGCCCAATACTGCCGACTATTTTGCCAAGACCTTTGCCGGATTCCCGGTTGACGACGGCAAGGCCATTCTTGGTGGGAATGCCACAAAGTTCTACGGCATGGACGAAGGCTATCTACGCACAATCGCAGATGAGATTGGTCCTCAAGCCAGCATTTTTAACTAATAATAAATCAGCATAACAACGCGCGAGGGAACGACATCATGGAGTTGATTGCAGTTTGTGACTCAAAGACGAATACAGCACCCGACTTTCCAATGGGTTGGTGGTCCCTAGCTCGCAGTCACGAGCTTCAGGTTGGGGAGGTGAAATCGGTATCGGCTTTAGATAGGGAGCTGGTGCTATACAGAACAAGGTCGGGCGCTGTGCGCGTTCACGATGCCTACTGCCCACACTTGGGGGCGAACTTAGGCGTTAATGGCCGCGTCGTTGGAGAGTCGATCCAATGCCCTTTTCACGGATGGCAGTTTGACGGCGACGGCGCCTGCGAGAAAATTCCATACTGTGAAGAAATCCCATCGCGTGCGAAGCTTACCAACTGGCCCGCCACCGAGATTAATGGCGAAATCTACATGTGGTTTCACCCCACCGGGGAAGAGCCTCAGTGGCAAGTGCCAAAGGTAGAACAGCTCGATGATGAAAATTGGACGGCCCCCCGCCAAGTCGAGTTCTTGGTTCCCACTCATGTGCAAGACATTGCTGAGAATTCTTGCGACCCGGAGCATTTTCAGTACGTACACAAGCAGAGTGAAACGCCCCCGTCTTCGGTCACTGTTGAAGAAGACGGTGCCGTACACCTGCGCGCAGAGATGAATGCGAGTGGTATGCCCGGGCAACTCCACGCGACGATGTTTCAACCAGGGCTCGCCACCGTGCTGACCAGTTACGGCCCGGGAGCTGAGATGATTGTGTACAACTCAGCCCAACCCTACAGCCGCGAAGAAACGCTATTACGCTGGACCTTGACCGTACGCAAGGAGATTGCAGATCTCGCGGGGGACCAAGTCATGAACGGCATTATTGACGGCCTGCAAGACGATTATCCCATCTGGAAAAACAAGGTTCACCGCAAGCAGCCCATCTTTTGTAAAGGTGATGAAACGCTTGTTCTCTTCAGAAAGTGGGTGCGGAAATTTTATCTACCCACCAGCGAGCGGGGTGCCCAATGACAGCTAATTATTTTGCCGGCAAGACGGCGATTATCACGGGTGGAGCCAGCGGTGTGGGACGCTCTCTCGCGATGGCCTTAGGCGCTGCAGGCAGCAACGTGGTTGTGGGCGACGTTGATAAAAGCGCTATGGCAATCATTGATAATGACCTTGAGACTGCAGGGGTGCCCCACCGCGTTGACCACTGCGACGTCACGCAGACCAGTAGCCTACAGACAGTCCTCGACAGCGCCGTTGAGACTTTTGGACAAGTTGATTTTGTGTTTGCCAACGCTGGAATTGGCGCAGGTGAGGCCGGACCCATTTGGGGTTACTCCGAAAAGGATTGGCAGTGGTGCTTTAACGTCAACGTTTGGGGCGTGGTTAACAGCATCAACGTCTTCATGCCCTATTTAGCAAGTCGAACAGAGAGAACGCACTTGGTCATTACCGGATCTGGGAATGGCGCTTACGCTGTACTACCTGACGTGCCCATTTACACCGCCAGCAAAGCCGCGGTGCACACCATTACCGAGAATTTGCACTATCAGGTGCAAGCTGGCGGGCTCCCCGTGGTAGTTAGTGCGCTTTTCCCCGGCCCCCACGTCGTAGAAACCGGTCTATTCAACTCAGGCCGCGTGCGTCCAGAAGAATTTGATAAAGGCGTTGTCGGTAACGAAACCGGCATTAACTCGGTTGAGGACATGAAACGAATGGCCGAAGAGTACGGCATCAACCTGCAGACGACCCACCCTGATGAAGTCGCTGCAATGGCGCTGCAGGGGTTACCTGAGGGCAACTTCTGGCTTCTCGAATTGACGGCAGAAAATGAAGCCAAGATCCGGCGGCGTGCCGATATGATTATTGGAAAAACCAC
>JAQXAF010000095.1 GCA_029253085.1 Luminiphilus sp.
CGAATCCGCTCTTGCTGTTTTTGGGTTATGTTTCGGCCCGCAAAGCCACTGAGGTCAATCGGAGCACAAAAACTGTAAAAGGTGGTTTTGGGTTTGGGGATCGGTGTACCCATAACACCAGAGGGTATGGGTGGCACGAGGTCTGATCGTAGATCAGCGGGCAATATTCCCAACTGCATCAACAGCTGCGTCAGCTGTGCCCCTTGAACCTCGGGTCCGGAGAGATGCTGATCGAAGTATTCATCAGGTCCTACGGCAGCAAAAGGCACAATGGTATATCCCATCTTAGCTGCAAGCCGAATGAAGCCGTAACGGTTTTTCCACATCAGCTCGTAACGCTGTTCGGGCAATTTGACGGCCTCATAGGTCCCTCCCGGATAGAGCAGCAAGTCGCGACCGTTCGCCATGAGCGCGGTAACAACGTCAGCGTGACCCAGCGCCGCCCCTAGGTCGATCACCGCATCGGCATACTGCCGATTTGCAAATAAGGTTTTATCACCCAAAGGGCGCAGAAAGCGTCGATAATCGTTGTGCATTAGAATGTGAAAGACAAAGGCATCTACCGCTAATAAGGAATGATTGCCCACAAACAGCGCTGGCTTTCCCGGAAGCCGCTCGAGCCCAAAAAATGAAGGTTTGAACCACCGCCTCAGTAATGCGGCAGAGAAGCTGATCCCGGGACCAGAGGGCATTGTTACCCTTAACACTCGTTCAATATGCGTGGTTAGTTCAAGATGTGGCGGATTTCGGTCTGCCAAAGTTCAAAGTCTCGCTGGTAAAAGGGGTGGCAAGGTTAGCAGATTGCAGTCCAGAATAATGCGAACTTCGTACACCTACCGTTCTACTACTCAGTGATCTGCACAATGACGCCACCCAAGCCCAAGCACTGGGCTCTATTATTTTATCTGGTCGTTTTTTGGGGTTTTGCTTTCGGTTTGATTGCGATGGCTCTTGAGGTATTTCATCCAGTGGCACTCGTCTGGGGCCGGTTGACCCTGGGCGCAATCGTCATGAGCTGCGTTCTTTTCTACAAGCGCCTGAGGCTCCCAGCAGACCCGGTATGGCTGCTCAGACTGTTGGTGTTATCTGTGACGGGTAACGTGCTGCCTTTTGTTCTCATTGCTTGGGCGGAACAACATGTGGCAAGCGGGGAGGTGGGACTGTTAATGGCACTCATGCCCATCACGACACTCGTTATGGGCCACTATTTTTTGACTCACGAAAAGTTCACTCAGCAAAGAATGGTCGGTGTATTTCTCGGTCTTGCAGGTGTGGCCCTGCTTCTGGGTGATGATTGGTGGGTTTATGGTGGAGAGCTTCGTTTATCGGGACAGTTGGTAACGTTACTGGCGACATTTTGTTATGCGGCTAATGGTATCTACGCCAAGCGGCTGCCGACGATAGATCCTGTCGTCTTGTCTGCAGGATCGCTTACGGTCGGCTCAATAATTTTGTTGGGGCCTGCCATGTGGATTCAGGACTGGAGTCAATCCTTTGTTGTGTCTAGCGCATGGCTTGCGCTTTTTATCTTGGGAACAATGGCAACAGGGGTGGCGACTTGGGTCTATTTTATTGTCGTCGGGGAGGTTGGCCCAGGATTTTTATCAACGATTAACTATTTGATTCCTGGGGTCGCGTTTTTGGTGGGCATCGCAGTTTTGGGGGAACCTGCAGGATGGCCGCAGTACACCGCCCTAATGCTTGTATTAAGCGGCGTTTGGCTCATCCAGCCGCGGCAACCCAAAGTGAATGCAACCGCGATGGAAGCCGTTAAAGATTAAACCGATCGCGTAAGAAATGGGCAACACCGTCCGCGTCATGGTGCCCTATGACCTGCGTTGCCTGCTCTTTCACTTCATCATCGGCGTTAGCCGTTGCATAGGCTTCGTCGGCTACAGCAAACATACTTAGATCGTTGTCGCCGTCGCCAAATACAATCACGTCGCTGTAGCCTAGTTCTTCGCGCAGCGTGCTGATCCCGTTACCTTTGCTACCGTAGCTGTGGTGAATGTCCATCCATGATAGCCCTTGGGATTGAATAGCGGTGCCAGTATAGGCTACCAGCCCATCTTCGCCGGCGATCGAATTCACGATAGTGCTGATATTCGCTGCCGGGCCCATGCCGCTGAGATTAATGACGTGCACGTCCTTGGGCATTGCTGCTATTGGCTCAAGGGGTAGGTGACGCTCATCCTCGAAGAGTTGTGCCAGGCGGTTTTCAGCCTCACTTTTGAGCGCTCCGTGATACACCGCATGACGACCCGCGGCATCAAGAGTGAAGAGAAATGGCGTAATTTCTTGCGTGGCCATCGCATCTAGGACGTGCCACACCTCCGCCTGGCTGAGAAGGTGGCGATGGCTGTAGTCTTTTTGCTCTGGGCACCAAATTACTGCGCCATTCTTCAAAATATGTGGCAGCTCAAATTGAAAGCCCTTTAAGGGGCCGAGGGCTGCCTGCAACGTGCGCCCAGTGGCCACGGTGTAAGCAATGCCCGATTGTCGTAACAGTGTGAGGGTTTCAGCCGTAAACGGAGTGACCTCCGAACTCGCATTTAGGAGCGTGCCGTCCATATCAAATACGACTAAAGTCACTGATTGCCTACTTCGGTTAACGGCATGGGTTGATTTCCTCTAGGAGTTTTTAATACTGACGCTGTTTAGTGTGTGACCAGAACCAAATCGTTTGTCAGTGATGCTTGTATTTCCGGCTCTACAGCAAATTTCGCAATGGGATAAGCGTCGTGATCAACCCCAGCATAGAGCGGCGTGCCGTCCTTAAGCGCTGCGATTTGCGCAACCGTAAGCTCGAATCTCAGAAAATGCACGGCAGAAGTTTTCTCGTCATTTTCACGTTCGAGGTCTTCGTCAGCAATGGGGGTAATGCGATCCAGCTCACCCACCTGTAACCAAACGAGGTCTTCGATACCTTTCATCTTGCCTAGCTGCTCTGCCCGCTCAACAGGATCGCCAAACTCAATCATGAACGTGGCCTTCCAGTTATGGCCGTCCGGTATGAGTGGATTGTAGGCGCTGAGTTCTTCTTCGATCCCCGCCATCTCAAAGGTCTTCTCAATCCGCAACATCTCTTGAATCTGGTAACGAATAGTGACGTTATCCTCAAAGTACAGGCGTGCATGGCGTCCCAGAGCGAGTTGCCGTGTTTTTTTATGCGCCATAACTTGCGTACGAAATTCGTTCCGACGCAGGGCGTACTCTTCCAGTGACCAAAGGTCCTCACGTCTAAGTTGTGCCATTTTTCTATTCCTTTCGTTAACCGCTAAAAGCCGTAAGCCATGCGCAACAGCGTCATGGGATGGAGTGCCGTATCTACTGATTCAGCAAGGTCGGCAATTTGTGCACCTGCCATGGGACAATCGCTTATCAAGTGATCGGGAGCTTGTGCATCAACCTTCTTCACCGTTGGGCGCGCAATTTTAACGGACTTAGCTCGAGTTTCACTTTTGACCGCATAAGTGCCGTCGTGTCCTGAGCACCGCTCGTAGGCAACGATATCGCTGTCGGCGACCAGTGCGAGAACATCGCGGGTTTTGAGGCCTATCTTTTGTACGCGCTGATGGCATGCAACCTGATAAGCGACACTGCCTATGGCGTTGGGAAATTCTGTATTTAAGGCGCCGCCTTTGTGGCGCAGCCATAGGTACTCAAAGGGGTCATAAAACGCCTGTTGGACCTTTTGAACCTGCGGGTCATCAGGGTACATGAGGGGTAATTCTTGCTTGTACATCAGGACGCAAGAAGGAATGGGGGCAATGAGGTCGTAACCTCGGTCAACCAAGTCTGCAAGCACGGGAATGTTCGCCTGCTTTAGTGCATCGACGGATTCCAAATCTCCCAGCTCGAGCTTGGGCATTCCACAACACTTCTCTTTGGGGACAACATCAATGTGCATGTTGTTGTGCTGAAAAACCCGAACGAAATCCTCACCCACTTCTGGACTGTTGTAGTTGCCGTAGCAGGTGGCATAAAGAGCCACTTTGCCTGTGGTTTCCCCAATGGGCGTTGCGGTTAAGGTTTTTATTAGCGGAGCGACCCGCTTCCGCAGTGTTTTTGAGTGCATTCGGGGCAGGGGGGCTTCGTGATGGATGTTGAGGGTCTTTTCGACAATCTTTCGGAACCCTGCATTTTGATTTAGCGCGTTAACAGTCACGTCGACCAGTGGAATGGACATCATCCCTAGCATCGTGTCGGTACTCGTGAGAGATTTGTCGCGCAATTTACCGCCTTCCTCACGAAACTTAATGGCCTTTGCGCGCAGCATTAAGTGAGGAAAATCGATATTAAACTCGTGAGGTGGTACGTAGGGACATTTCGTGAGGAAGCAAAGGTCGCAGAGGTAGCATTGATCGACAACTTTGGTGTAGTCGTCGCGGTTAACGCCATCGACCTCAAAGGTCTCGGACTCGTCGATAAGATCAAACAGCGTAGGGAAAGAGTCGCACAGGCTGACACAGCGCCGGCAACCGTGACAAACGTCGAAAACCCGCTCAAGCTCGTCATTGAGGGTGTCCTTCACCCAGAAATCATCATTTTTCCAGTCAATAGGGTGCCGTGTCGGCGCTTCTAGGCTTCCTTCTCGCATTGCGGAGTTCCGTATTGTGGAGATGTATAAATGATAAAAAAACAGGGGAGCGCTATACGCTCCCCCGCTGAGGCGGTGCCTAACGAACTAGTCGTCCATGGTGTCCAGTGTCTTCTGGAACTTATTGGCGTGACTGCGCTCGGCTTTTGCTAGGGTTTCAAACCAATCAGCGATTTCGTCGAATCCCTCTTCTCGTGCTGAGCTTGCCATACCGGGGTACATGTCGGTGTACTCATGGGTTTCGCCAGCAATAGAAGCCTCAAGGTTCTTACGAGTATCGCCCATCGGTAGGCCTGTCGCTGGGTCACCGACGGCTTCGAGGTACTCTAGGTGTCCATGGGCATGACCCGTTTCACCTTCTGCAGTTGATCGAAAGACAGCAGCAACATCGTTATAGCCTTCAACATCAGCTTTGGCGGCGAAATAAAGATAGCGTCGATTGGCTTGAGATTCGCCGGCGAAGGCGTCCTTCAGATTTTTTTCGGTTTTAGTACCTTTGAGTTCCATGCGTGCTCTCCTGGAATCGAAATGCAGTGACGGTTCAGTCCCTGCGTCACTTACAGGGCTCGGTTAATATACCGAAGCTGAGTGCTTTTGGCTTACATGGATTTTTTAATAAATATGATCGAAAATTACGATCGTGATTAAGTGCCCGGTTCAAAGGTGAAAACAATGGCTCGACAACCCACTCTCAAGCAGCTGAAGTATCTTTGCGCGGTCGCCGAGCACCAGCACTTTGGTCGGGCAGCTGAGGCTTCTCATGTGAGCCAAAGCACCCTGAGCGCGGGCATTCAGGAGCTCGAAGAGACGCTGTCGGCCGTTCTAATTGAACGAAATAATAGGAAAGTGCTGTTAACGACTCTGGGGGAAGACGTCGTGGCGCGGGCTCAGAATATTCTTGTTGATGTTGAAGAGCTGATATCGCTATGTGCGGCCGCGGGTGAGCCTTTTTCCGGGAAAATGCGTTTAGGCGTTATTCCAACGATTGCCCCTTTCGTCTTACCGCAGCTGCTGGGCAGCCTGCGTAATGAGTTCCCGGGCTTTAAGCTTTACATTCGCGAAGACCTAAGTCACCAATTGGTTGCGGCTTTGCACGCCGGAGAGCTCGATGTATTGCTCTTGGCGCTGCCATTTCCTGCAGATGCCGTCGAAGTTATGCCTCTTTTGGTTGATGAATTCTTGTTGGCGAGTCCCCGCGAACATCCCTTGGCTAACAGCCGAACGCTGGCAACGGCTGATCTACAAGGTGAGGATTTGTTGCTGCTTGAGGACGGGCATTGTTTGCGGGATCACGCACTAGAGGCTTGTAAGCTCAGAGATTCACAGATTTCAGTGCCGTATCAGGCAACAAGTTTGGCCACCATTGTTCAGATGGTGGCTAATGGAATTGGTGTCACGCTGCTGCCTGCGATGTCCGTTGCCGGTGGCATCACGGCAGGAACCGATATTGAGGTCACCCCTTTTCAGCATGCAGGAATAGCCCGAGAGATCGGTTTAATGTGGCGAAGAAAAACCCCCCGAGCGGTTGAGTATCGGCTGCTCGGAGAGAAGATTAAGGCTTACGCTGCAAGTTGAATCACCGACCCTGTAGCACTTAAGGTGCTACCAACTAGTATGCGTAATCGAGTGTCATACCCTAAGTGCGTGGGTCCAGGAAAAGCTGATTGGTGCGCCGATCAGAGCTGGCATCAATGCGATATTGGCTGATGACAAAGTCATCGTCGCCCAAGTTGCGACCCCACAGTTGGACATACCAATTGCCCTGCTCAGGTGTGCAGCGCAGTGTCGTGTTCCAGATGTCCCATTCCTCGGCTATGTCAGTAACACCGTTGGATATTCGGCTGTCGTACTCATCATGCTAGTAGTACTTTACGTCGGCGGAGAGGCTTCCTGCGTTTCCCAATTGCATACTACAGCTGGCGGCTAAATTAAGAGAGAACTCTGGCGATCCGGGGATTTTATTGCCGCTGAGATCGACG
>JAQXAF010000107.1 GCA_029253085.1 Luminiphilus sp.
TGGACCATGAATGTCATTGAAGTGCTGCTCATCCTTGGTGCACTTTGGGGTCTGCGTCATAGCATGGCGCACTTTAAAGCGGGCGAGTCTGTCTATTTAGGTTTTTGGCTGGCGTCGGTCATTTTCATGCTGGCGCTGGAAATCCCAGTTTACTTTCCTGAAAAACTGGGTGCACCGGACAACGCGCTATTTTTCATTCATAACGAATTTTCAGTGCAGTTTTTCTTCGGACGAGCGCCCCTGTACATCCTCGCGCTCTACCCCGCCATTATGTACGCATCCTTTGTCCTTGTTAGGCAAGCTGGGCTTTTTGATCAACGCGGGGGGGCACTCATTGGCGCACTGGGCGTAGGGGTAGTACACCATGTGTTCTATGAGATTTTTGATCACTTTGGGCCTCAATATGGCTGGTGGACGTGGAATTACCCCAACTTCACCTCTTCCCTCGCCTCGGTACCGGTCTCCAGCATGGTCAGTTTTGCCTTTGTAGGACCCATTGCGCTGACCCTTGCCACACAACTTTTAGTCCCTAAGTCTGTCGTCACGCAAGACGCACAGACCAAGCCTGAAAGCCGCCGTGTTCGGGGCTTCGTTCTCGGCACACTGCTGGCCGGGCTGCTAACACCCATTATTTTCGTACTACTCACACTCAACACCTGGTTTAGTGTACTCGGCATTGACCTGACGCCCCGCTTGGAAATGCTAGCCTCCGTGGCCATTGTGGGTACAGCTCTTGGGCTCACATTACGTCAATTCCTACGCCTTACCACTTTCTCTACCCAGGGTTTATGGCGCTATTCTAGGGCCTATTTTGCCCTATTCCTCAGTGTCTTTTCTGGCCTATGGTTTTATGCCCTACCCAATTACCTATCGGCTACTGATGGTTTGACGCCACAAGGTTTTCCGGTGGGTTCTCTGGCTTATGTGCTGGGGTGCATGGCCTTCGCATTGTTTTTCCTTCTCAGAGAAAAGCACTAGGTTCTGAGGTTGTTCATTACCTTTCCGTAGTACAGTTTGGGTGGTTTGAAAACCGCATCAGCAATAGAAGGCATTACTCGCACCATGAAATCATTCCTCATAACGTTGGGCGTCGTCGCAACCGCAGTTATTTGGTGGGCGGCTCTCGCTGTTACACAACAACTCAATGCCGCGCGCAATGTAGAGGATCAGATATCGGCCCTCACGCTCAGCGAGCGAACCATCACCTCCCCGGCAGTCTGGGGGGAAGTGCTTGGAAAGCTAGGAAAGCAAGAAATTGACCGCCTATTTGAGCAACAGAGCTCAAAAGATTTGCTCATCGAGGCGACAGAAACACTGCTGTATAACGCCATCGTCGAGTACCGCAACACCCTTCAGGAAAAACAGGCTACGGCCAAAACCATCAACAACTCGCTACAAGCACTGGGGCAGGCATTTATTCTGGATGTACTCGTAGATTTTAACGCACTAGAGAGTTCAGTGCCGGCCATTGCGGAGGCCTTTGTCGAAGACCTCGAGCAAGGTGAACTAGCGGCCGATCTCGAATCCGCACTTAGCCAATATCTGAATAGCCTGTCAAAGGACTTAAATGCGGTCGCCGTCGATCAGACACGATCCATCCATCGTCTACTGCAGTGTGAATCGACAACCCAGTGCGTCGAAAAGCTAAATGCCTCACAGCAACAATATGAAGGGCAGGCAAAGCTTTTGGGGCTGTGCCTTGCACTTGCACTGCTATCCCTAATCGCCATTACGCGTTTCGCCCACCCGGTGACCGCAGGGGGTGCATCACCCCGCGCGATGACTCTTTGCCTGCTCAACGTTTCAATTCTCGCTTTACTGGTACCGGGCATTTTGGTGCCTATGATGACTTTAAAGGCTTTCATAGAGCCATTCGTAGTCAGTGTTGGAGGGATCAGCCTATATTTTGACCAACAGCTGTTGATGTACCAGAACAAAAGTGTGGGCGACCTGGTTACTTTGCTCGTCGAAACCGGACAGCCTTCACTCTTTATTTTAGCCGCAGGCATGACGTTATTTTGCGTCCTCATCCCGTTGAGCAAGTGTTTGGCCGCCACAGTATTGCTGCTTCGAACAACGGGTAGGCCTGCTCACCCGGCACTCCAATGGCTGGCCACCGACTCTGGCAAATGGTCGATGGCGGATGTCTTTGTCGTAGCCCTGATCATGGCCTTTATCGGCATGGATCAGCTAATTGCCAGTCATACCGACGCCATGAACACTTTATTCACTGAAGCGCAGTTTGTGCAGGCCGCTTCTGCGTCGGAGCTGGGAATGGGGTTTTATTTCTTCCTTAGCTTTGTCGTGCTCAGCTTTTGGACCGCGAAGGAATGCAAGAATGTATTAGGGAACGGCTTTGCCGCAGTGGCCCCCGCTGAATCTGCGTCGGCCTAGCCTACGTCTGACATGCTACACAAGACTGAGAACATCACTCTGCGCCGCACCCTCGACGGCACGGCACATCAGTACAGAAATCGACCACCCTCCTAGAGCAGTAAACGACTGCATCGACGCACTGGCAGTAAGGCATCCTGGGACTAGGCTGCCGCCTCCCGAGGCCGCTGAATCAAACCGCCTTCCACGACCGCCCAAAATGCCTGCAAAGAAGGCTAGTATTTATTGATGTCAGTATCGACTTGCCCCGCCGCAGGTTTTTTGGTCCATCGGCGCAGCGGCACTAAAATCAACAAGCTAAAGACAGCAAAAAAGGTCAATAAAGCCTCCCAGCTTCCGGTAAACGGCATTGGCAAAGCATTTTTTAGCAGCAACGAGCTTCCCGTGACAGCCGCGCCAATGCCAAAAGACAAGAGAATAAAGTCTAATCCCAGAGCAACATCCAAAGCCACCAACAACAGTGCTGCAATAAACCAAATTTCAAAGCTGAGTAACAGATTCATTTCACGCTCCATCCGTTCGACGTAGCACGTCCTGAAGACCCGCCAATCCGCCTAGGGTCTTAGTGACATCTGACGGAAGTACGATCGTCTTGGTGTTGTCAGAAGACGCCATGCGCCCGATGGCCTCAACTTGCCGCTTTAAAATTTCGAAATCAATCGCGGGCTGTCCATTGTCTGCTATCGCCTCGGCAATCATTTTCGTTTGCTGTGCATCGGCTTCGGCTTTTTTGATCACCGCGTAGGCATCGGCGTCGGCTGTTAGCTTTATAGCCTCGGCTTTTTTAGTCGCCTCATAGAGCTGAGCATCGGCTTCCAGTTCTACTCTGGAGCGTTCACCCTCTGCCTTTGCCACCGTCGCCCGGCGCTCGCGTTCGGCATTGAGCTGCTGGCGCTGGGCCTGCTTGGTTGCTTCATCGACCCTGACATCTGTGATCTCTGAACGGGTAATCTCCAGGCCCCAAACTTCTGATGCATCGCGCAGATTTTTGAGAATCTCGTCATTCATCTGCTGGCGGCTACTCTGAATGTCATCCAGCTCCAATTTACCGGCAGCGCTACGGATAATAGATTCGGCAGTTGTTCTTAATGCCAGTGGCACATCCCGAATTCTATAGACCGACTTTGCAGCATCAATGACTCGAAAGAAAACCGTCGTTTC
>JAQXAF010000113.1 GCA_029253085.1 Luminiphilus sp.
CACTACCCAGACTATTACACGAATTATGATGGCGCGAAGTCAGGCCATCGCTCCCTTGAGCCCAAACCCATTGCCATGTCGGAGTTGGGGGATGACTGGAAAAATCTGCGCTGGACCCACCACATGATGCGTATGTTCAGTCGCATTCATTTTACGCAAGTTGAAGCCCATACCATTATGACCCAAGCCCCGGGCTGGAAGTCGTTGTTGGCGAAAATGATACTGGGCTACGTAACTGACATTAGCTGGCGTTTTCGAACGTCAATAGACCGGCGTCTCTGTACCGGTTCCGCAGGCATTGCCCGGCTTTATTTGTCCGTCAAAAAGCGGGGCATTCCGCTGCTATTCAACACGCGAATGACCTCCCTTGTCGAAGAAGCCGGGCGCGTGACGGGTGTGATCGTAGAGCAAGGCGGTCAGACCTTACGCATTGGTGCGCGCAAAGGTGTTGTTTTAGGCGCGGGGGGATTTGAAAAAAATCAGGCACTGCGAGAGCAATATTTACCAGCGCCAACTAACACCCAGTGGAGTGCGGGTAACCCTGCGAATGAGGGTGATGCGTTACTCGCAGGACTCACCCTAGGCGCTAAAACCCGACTCATGAAAGATGCGTGGTGGACAACAACGCTTTGCGTGCCCGATGAGCCCACGCCGCGGCTCGCGATTATGGAGAAATCCTTTCCCGGTTCTTGCGTGGTTAATCGCGCCGGCGAGCGGTTTGCCAATGAGTCTCAAAATTACATGGCTTTTCAGAAGGACTTATTTGCGACCCACAGCGATACCAGCCCCAACGCTCCCGCTTGGCACATTTTTGATGCCCGGTTTCGGCGAAATTTCATGGTAGGTCCTTTAATGACTGCTGCGATGAAGCCGGATTGGCAAATACCAAAATCGTGGTTTGAAACAGGATTTGTGGCGAAAGCCCATTCAATTCACGAGCTTGCAGAGCAAGTGGGTATTGATCCCAAGGGTCTTGAGGCAACGATTGAAAAAATGAATCGATACGCTGAAACGGGCACCGACGAAGACTTTCATCGTGGCGAGTCAGCGTACGACCGTTATTACGCAGATCCCAATATCAAGCCCAATCCATGTCTCGCGAGTATCGATGAGGGGCCTTTCTATGCCATGCGCATTGAGGCTGGGGATTTTGGCACCTTGGGTGGTCTCGATACCGACGTGCATGGTCGCGTTAAGCGGGACGCCGGGGGCGTCGTAGAGGGTTTGTTTGCGGTCGGTAATTGCTCGGCGGCTATTTTGCCAACGTACCCGGGCCCTGGGGCGACACTGGGGCCTGCAATGACCATGGCGTATCAAAGTGCGAAGTTAATCAACGGCGTGGAGGGCTGATCCGATGGCATTGGATTTAGAAGCCATTGAGCTGATTAAACAGCTTAAAGCGCGATATTTTCGGTTTTTGGACACCCGTAATATTGAAGGATTGAAAAGCGTTTTTACTGAGGATGCAACGGCTAAGTTTAAAGGTGCCGATTATGACTTCGATCTAAATGGCTGGCCCGCGTTAGAGGCTTTCTATCGCAAGTCATTTAGTGCGGATGCCTTTGGTATGCACAATGGCCACCACCCCGAAATCGACGTTGCGGGGGATAGGGCCACCGGAATCTGGTATCTGCAGGATTTTTTTGTGCAGCTAAAGCATGACATTACGGTGATGGGTAGCGCCCTTTATGAAGACGAATATCGCCTGGAGGGCGGGGTCTGGCGGATCGCTACGACAGGCTACGTGCGTCTTTGGGAGGAGCACCATACCCGAGGTGAGCAGGTGAAGCTTCGGGTAAAGCCTACTTTTGAAGACTAGCGATCACGGGTTCGTAGCGCAGTGCCCATGGCTTTGTTGCACCGCGTTCTGGGTGCTGGGTGCTGGGTGTGAGTGCTAGTTTTAGTCGGAGCCATTGGAACGAGGGTGTCACGCCAAAGGCTCTGTCGCAGTCCGGCTTTGTCTCAGTCTCTCCGTGTCGCGTTTACCCCGAGGGTCTAACGCCTAGTATGGATTAACAAGTGGCAAACATTTGGTGGATTTTTGATGCGCCCATTTTGATGTCGGTCAATCAGACCTAGAAAAGCTGCCTCGATACAGTGATCAATCCCCCATGCAAAAAACCCTTGGAGCCAAGGGGGAGGGCCCGCCACCTACGGTTTGGATGCCAGAATAAGCTTTTGACATCCAAATACTCACGCCGCTAATCCAGTATTGGCGGCAACGATTTTGTCAGAGCCATGCGCTCTTTGACTGCAGTACCCGTTAACGCAAACCCCAGCAGTTGCCCGTCGGGGCTGTGGAAGAGTCCCTTAATATCAGACCCCTCGCCTGTCAGCGTCCAACTGCCTTCTGCATCCTTGGCTACTGGAGCGACACAAACGGGACATGCTGGTGTCTTGATGGTTACAGGCATGGCAGGGTAGCTAACCTCGGTGGGATTGCCTGTCAGTGTTGCCGCGAGAGCGCGGCCTGCGGCGAGCAGGGGAGCGACATAAACCAGCACGTGGCCAGCAACTTCGGCACAATCCCCCAAGGCATAAATCCCTGGGCTGCTTGTCTCTAATAAGCGATTGGTTTTTATGCCCCGACCCACTTCCAGCCCAGCCGAAGCCGCAAGCTGGGTACGAGGTCGCACCCCAACCGCGGATAACACGGCGTCGGCTTCAATGTGCTCGCCGTTGTTTAGGAGAACCTGATAACCCGTGGCCGAGCGATTCACTTCTGTCGCCAGTGGGCCAAAGTGGAAGCGGGCACCCTTGGCTTCCAATGCGGCCTGAACGGCACGGCCCGCAGGCTCGGGAAGCAGTGTTGGAATACACCAGTTCATAGGGTCGACGGCCTCTACTTCAAAACCACCGTTTAACAAGTCGTTGCTAAATTCACAGCCAATCAAGCCGGCACCAATAACGGCAACCTTGCGCACACCCTTGGATTCCAGCGTGTCACGAAAGTTTCGGTAATCGTCGAGATCGTTGACACCCATGACGTCACCGGCTGCGTCTCCACCCATCGGTGGCCGAATCAACTCGGCGCCCAGCGTCAGCACCAGTTCGGAATAAGTGATGGCTGTGTCATCGTCTAATGTCAGCTGCTTGTTGTTTGAATCAATACTGACGACGTTCTTACGCGTCAGCATTGTCACATTGAGCTGCTCGGCCATCGCTTCCGGAGTCTGGGCAGCGAGTTTTGCTGCTGACAGATTTTTGGTATAGCCCGTTGAAATCATGGGCTTCGAGTAACTCTCGCCGCCATCCCGGGTGATCAACGTAATGGTCACCTCGGGATCGAGTCTGCGTAGGCCGCTGATTAGCCCGTAGCCCGCCAGACCGCTGCCCACAACAACAATGTGACGGTTATTGATGGTCTTATTCGCTTCACCCGCATCGGCTTCAGGCACGGTCTCACCCGCAGGCTCGTCCTCTGAGCCAGGAATGAGTTCAAAATCGTCTTTGCCAACACCACAATCTGGGCATAACCAATCATCGGGAACGTCAGACCACTTTGTGCCTGCCGGTATGCCGTCATCGGGCCAGCCTTCCTTCTCGTCGTAAATGAGGCCGCAAACGATACATTCCCAGCGTGCCATGGTGACTCCTATTCGATTTGCTAGTTTAAGCGTTTATTGTTGCTGGTTTCATATACAGCGTCATGGCTCTAGTGGACTAGGAAATTACCGAAGCCGGAGGCTTAATTGTGAATTAACCCCTAGTTTTTGCCAACGGGCTTGCCGAGGTGAAAAATTCTCCTGTTCGCTTTCCGCCAAGTCACCCCTCTTGTCGCAATGGCTGATTTCTCGGGTTATCGACAAGCTGTTTTAGACCGCGCTACATTTTGGGACCTTAGGGCGAACTGTCAACTCCCTCGCACGCTTTCACGCACTTGCAGCTGCTTAGCCAGAAATTTTTCTTACGCGGGTTGCTCAGTTGGCCTCGCGAAACAGTTCACGGCCGATTAGCATGCGCCGAATTTCAGACGTTCCGGCACCAATTTCATAGAGCTTTGCATCACGCAGTAGCCGGCCCGTGGGGTAGTCGTTAATGTAGCCATTGCCCCCGAGTAATTGGATCGCATCAAGTGCGCACTTGGTGGCCATCTCCGCGGTGTAGAGAATGACGGCGGCTGCGTCCTTTCGGCTGTCTTCGCCCCTATCGAGGGCACGGCACACAGCGTATAAAAATGATCGACTGGCTGCTGTCAGGCTATACATGTCAGCGAGCTTTCCCTGCACCAACTGGAATTCACCAATGGGTTGGTCGAATTGTTTTCTCTCATGCACGTAGGGCACCGTGATGTCGAGACAGGCTTGCATGATGCCGACCGGCCCGCCCGTTAACACCGCGCGTTCATAGTCCAGCCCCGACATGAGCACTGCGACCCCCTGATTCAGCTCGCCCAGAATATTATCAGCTGGGACTTCGCAATCTTCAAAAACCAACTCGCAGGTATTTGATCCGCGCATTCCCAATTTATCGAGCTTCTGCGCTCGAGAAAATCCTGGGCTATCGCGCTCGACAATAAAAGCGGTTATCCCTCGACTCCCGGCATCGGGTTCAGTTTTGGCGTAGATGACATAAACATCAGCGTCAGGTCCGTTGGTGATCCAAAATTTGTTGCCGTTAAGAATGTAGTGATCGCCTTTCTTATCAGCGCGCAAACGCATACTGACGACGTCTGATCCGGCATTAGGCTCTGACATGGCGAGTGCGCCAATATGCTCCCCCGAGCAAAGCTTGGGGAGATAGTGCTCGCGCTGGACGGGCGTTCCGTTTTTCTGAATTTGATTGAGGCACAGGTTGGAGTGGGCGCCGTAAGACAGGCCCACTGATGCCGATGCCCGGGAAATTTCCTCCATGGCAATGGCGTGTGCCAAGTATCCCATGTTGGTGCCGCCGTAGGCTTCATCCACCGTCATGCCCAACACGCCCAAAGCCCCCAGTTTTGGCCATAGATCCATGGGAAATTCATTGTTTCTATCAATGTCAGTGGCTCGTGGAGCCAGTTCTTTCTGACAAAATTGATAAACCGTATCCCGGAGCATATTGAGCTCTTCACTGAGGCCATGATTGAGTGTGGGGTAGGGGGTATTCATGCGGGAATTCCTGTCTTTGGCTAGAAGGACACAGTTGCGGTTGGCAAGTTTAAACTATATTGCGCTCCGATAGCGGCCTAGCGCCGCGATACCCAGGGTGACTCTGCTTGGGCATGCAGGTAATGCGATATTTTGGCGCTTCTGTTTTTATTAATTGGCTAATTTCTTCTGATGTTCGATTTTTATACATCTATCCATGACCACGCCTATTCCAGCTTTTCTCGCTTGATCTGCTGCCTGTCTATGAACAATACCTAGCTGCATCCAAATGAGTTTTGGCTGAAGGACAATCGCGGCTTCGACACTCGCAGGCACGCGATCGGGGCGTTGAAATAGGTTGACGATATCGACGGCACCCGGAACATCGTGAAGGCTTGGGTAGCACTTGAGGCCCATTACTGAGGAATAACCGGGGTTAACGGGAACGATCTCATAACCTGATTCGTGAAGGTAGAGGCTAGCCTTATGGCTGTCTCGATCTTCTCGGCTAGATAAGCCTACAACGGCGACTCGTCGCGGCCGATCCAAAGTCCAATCAATCCATGC
>JAQXAF010000114.1 GCA_029253085.1 Luminiphilus sp.
CGAATAGCGTTTGGTTGCCGGAAGATCAGCGGACGCCTGAGGGCTTGGCTGCGCACTGGGAGCAAATCTCCCAAGGACCTGAAACACAGCTCAAGGCGGGCTTTGAGCAAACCTTCAAGATGGTGGGCAAAGCCGCTGAAGGTCTAGGAATTAAACTGGAAAACTGAGGAATTAGATCATGAGAGAAGCCGTAATTGTTTCAACTGCTCGCACCCCAATCGGTAAAGCCTATCGCGGAAGCTTCAACAATCTGGCGGGTCCAAGCTTGGGTGGTAACGCTATTCGTGCCGCTGTGGCGCGCGCAGGCATCGAAGGCGATCGCGTTGATGATGTCACTATGGGTTCTGCGCTGACGCAGGGCACTCAAGGTATGAATATCGGTCGTCTGGCCGCCCTGCGTGGTGGCTTGCCGGTTACTGTGAGTGGTCAGACCATTGACCGTCAGTGTTCCTCGGGCCTTATGGCGGTGTCGATGGCGGCCAAGCAAATCATTGTTGATGGCATGGATGTCACCATTGGTGGCGGTCAAGACTCTATTTCGCTGGTGCAAAATGAGCACATGAATTCTCATCGTTTAGCAGATGAGGAACTGATGGGCATGCACAAAAATATTTACATGCCCATGCTGCAGACCGCTGAGGTGGTGGCCAATCGCTATGGCATTACTCGGGACGCGATGGATGAGTACGGTTTGCAGTCTCAGCTGCGGGTTGCGGCAGCATACGAAGCCGGCAAGTACGACAACGAAATCGTACCGGTGACGGCGACTCGTATTGTCTGGAACAAAGAAACTGGAGAGCAGTCTGAAGCGGAAGTGACAGTTTCCGCCGATGAGGGCGTTCGAGCCTCAACGCTTGAAGGTGTTAAAGGTCTGCGCACGGTCATCGAGGGCGGCACTATCACGGCCGGCAACGCCTCGCAGCTTTCAGATGGCGCCTCAGCACAAGTGCTGATGGAAGCCAAGCTGGCAGAGCAGCTCGGTCTTCAACCCTTGGGCGCCTATCGCGGCATGGCGGTTGCCGGTTGCGAACCCGATGAGATGGGTATCGGTCCAGTCTTTGCTGTGCCTAAATTGTTGAAGCAGCATGGTCTTAGCGTTGATGATATTGGTCTTTGGGAGCTTAACGAAGCCTTTGCAGTTCAGGTTCTTTACTGCCGAGATCAACTGGGTATCGACAACGACAAACTCAACGTTGATGGTGGGGCGATTGCCGTGGGACACCCCTACGGAATGAGTGGCTCCCGAATGATTGGCCATGCCCTACTGGAAGGTAAGCGGCGCGGCGTCAAATACGTCGTTGTCACCATGTGCGTCGGCGGTGGTATGGGTGCCGCTGGCCTGTTTGAGGTTTACTGATATGGCCGTTGCGTTGGTGTGCAGGGAGCATGGACTGCCTGAGAAACTCGACTTGTGTGATGACTGGCCAGTGCCCGAATTGGGCGCCAATGACGTGCTGTTGCGGGTCAAGGCAGCGGGCCTAAACTTTCCTGATGTACTGATTATCCAAGGTAAGTATCAGTTCCAACCGGAACTGCCATTTGTCCCCGGTGGTGAATGTGCGGGTGTGGTTGAGGCTGTTGGTAGTGACGTCAGCCGTTGGCAGGTAGGTGATGAAGTTGTGCAAATGGGTATGGCCGGAGGCTTTGCGGACACGTTGGTTGTCAATGAGAACAGTTTGTTGCCCAAACCTGCCGCGCTGTCGATGACCGAAGCTGCCGGTATCGGCATTACCTACTTTACTTCCTACTATGCGTTGGTTCAGCGAGCCAATATTCAGCCAGGTGAAACGCTGTTGGTGCTGGGTGCTGCGGGTGGTGTGGGTAGTACTGCTGTCGAGTTGGGCAAGGCACTGGGTGCTCGGGTCATTGCTGCGGCGAGTAGCGATGACAAGTTGGAGCTCTGTAAGACTTTGGGGGCCGACGAAGTCATCAACTACAGCACTGAGGATCTCAAAACGCGGGTCAAAGAATTAACCGAAGGTCGTGGTGTCGATGTTGTGTATGACCCCGTAGGCGGCGACTTTAGCGAGGTGGCCCTGCGCTCTATGGCGTGGCAAGGTCGATTTTTGGTGATTGGTTTTGCCAACGGTCCGATTCCCAAGGTGCCGCTAAACCTAACTTTGCTCAAGGGCTGTCAAATCGTCGGAGTATTTTGGGGACGGTTTATGGCTGAAGAACCCGAGGAGCATTTGTCAAACGTGAAGACCCTGTGGGAGTGGTTTGAGGCTGGAAAAATAAAGCCCGTGGTCACAGATGTTTTCCCCATCGCTGAATATGAGTCAGGTTATGCGGCGATGATGGAACGTAGAGCTAAAGGAAAAGTGATCTTTACTTTTTGATTATGACATCTTTCAGCTATAGCACAGTCCCCCATGTTCGTGTCGGCTCAGGCCTGGCAGGAACCCTGGGGGACGAGTGTGAAAAGCTGGGAGTGAGTCGGCCCTTAATAGTGACCGACAACGGTTTGGTCACCTTGGGTCTCATCACACCGATCGCTCAAGCGATATCAGCGCAGTGTGAGTCCTTGACGATTTTCGATGGCGTTGCTGCTGATCCCAGCGAAGCCGTGGTTGAGGCTGCTTATGTCGTCGCGAGAGAGCACAATGTCGACGGCGTAATTGCCGTTGGTGGCGGTAGTTCTATGGATGTCGCCAAGGTCGTATCTGTTCTTATGGTGGGCGATCAATCACTGGCAGATATGTACGGCGTCGATCAGGTGCCACCCGGGCGTTTACCGTTATTTTTGGTTCCTACAACGGCAGGGACCGGTTCTGAAGTTACGCCTGTGGCGGTGATTACCACGGGGGCAACGACTAA
>JAQXAF010000144.1 GCA_029253085.1 Luminiphilus sp.
CACATTGTGTACACTCCCGCGCCTCAAACATAAAAAATATTAGGTTAAGACACTATGCGACTAGCGATACCCCGTGAGACGCACCCCGGTGAAAACCGTGCGTCTGTCACTCCGGAAACTGTAAAAAAACTGGTTCGACTCGGAGCCGATTTAGCGATAGAGAGCGGTGCTGGTGCTGGCGCCGGGTTTAGTGATGAAGCGTACGCAGCTGAGGGGGCATCAGTGGTTACCGACCGCGATGCCCTGCTGGGTGGCGCTGATATGGTTCTCCGTTTGCGCAAGCCCGAACTAGAGGAGATAGCTAAGCTGAAGCCAGGGTGCATTCATGTATCGTATTTGGATCCCTTCAATGAGCACGAGTTAATCCGTGAGTTTGCGTCGAAAAGCATCACTGCAGTCAGCATGGAGATGATTCCCCGGTCGACGCGTTCGCAAAAGATGGACGCGCTAAGCTCTCAGGCTAACCTCGCAGGCTACATGGCAGTAATGCTCGCGGCGACGCGGCTCCCAAGAATTTTTCCAATGATGATGACGCCAGCGGGAACTTTGAAACCCTCAAAGGTTTTTATCATTGGCGCTGGGGTTGCGGGCTTGCAGGCCATCGCAACGGCCAAACGCTTGGGCGCTAGGGTGACTGCCTTTGACACCCGTCCGGTCGTCGCGGAGCAGGTTCAGTCATTGGGTGGAAAATTTCTTGAGATTGATCTCGGCGATACCGGGCAGACCGCAGATGGCTACGCCCGTGAGCTCACGCCAGAGCAAGTAGAAATCCAGCGACAAGCCCAAAAGGCTGTGATCGCAGAGTCAGACGTGGTGATTACCACGGCACAGGTCTTTGGACGAAAGCCACCGGTTCTTGTCACAGCAGATATGGTCGCGGGCATGGCTCCTGGGTCGGTCGTCGTCGATATGGCGGCAGAAACTGGCGGTAACGTTGAAGGCTCAGTGCCCGATGAAGTTGTAGATGTTGGTGGTGTCACGATTGTCGGTACCGGTAATTTAGCAAATTTGGTGGCGCGAGACGCGACTCAAATGTATGCCAGCAACATGTTCAATCTGGTAGAAGATACCTGGGATGAAGAGGCCAAAGCCTTCGTATTAGACATGGAAAACGACATCCTACCGGGATGTGTTATTACCCACGGCGGTGCGGTTGTGCACCCTACTATCAAAGACATTCTCGAAGGAGCCAGCTGATCATGAACGGTGCCGAATATCTTCTGTTTATCCTCATGCTCTCGGTTTTTTTGGGCTTTGAGCTGATCAATAAAGTTCCTGCAACATTGCACACCCCACTGATGTCTGGGGCGAATGCCGTTTCCGGTATCACGGCCGTTGGTGCTGTCGCATTAGCCGGTAGCGGTGAGGGTGATCTCGCACAGTGGTTGGGCGCCGGCGCTGTAGCCTTGGCAAGCATTAACGTTGTGGGTGGCTATCTGGTGACCGACCGTATGCTGGGCTTCTTCAAGAAGCGGGAGAATTGATCATGGATACTTCGCTTGTCACGGGATTGGGTTACGTTGTTGCATCGGGCCTGTTTATTTTTGGTTTGAAAATGTTGGGTTCTCCGGCAACGGCACGCAGGGGCAACATGGTCTCTGCTGCGGGTATGTTGGTGGCGATAGTCGTGGCCCTTCTCGATCAGGGAATCGTTGACTACACCTATATTGTGGGCGGCATGGTTTTAGGCGGTCTCATTGGCGCTGTTGTTGCGCGTTCGGTAGCCATGACGTCAATGCCGGAGATGGTGGCGTTATTTAACGGCTTGGGCGGTTCAGCATCACTTCTTGTTGGGTGGGCAGCGCTGTCACCCGATTCGGCGCCGTTTACTCTCATTACCATTGTGCTTTCGATTTTGATCGGCGGCGTTACTTTGACCGGCTCGTTGATTGCATATGGCAAGCTGAGCGAAAAGCTGGGTAGCGGCCAGATTGTCTTCAGCGGACAGCAAATCGTTAACTCCCTCGTGGTGCTGGGCATTATTGGTGGCGCAACGCTGTTTGTGATGGAGCCTACCAACACCGTTTATCTGTACACCGTAATCGGTTTGGCACTGGTTTTCGGCATTATGGTGGTCATTCCCATCGGCGGTGCTGACATGCCCGTGGTGATTTCACTGCTCAACTCATACTCAGGGCTGGCCGCTTGTGCTGCGGGCTTTGCGATCGATAACAATGTGCTCATTGTGGCCGGTTCATTGGTGGGTGCGTCTGGAATTATCCTGACGCAAATTATGTGTAAAGCCATGAACCGCTCGCTTTCAAACGTTTTGTTTTCCGGTTTCGCAAGCGTTTCCAATGAGGTCACCGAGATTGAGGGTGAAATCAAGCCGATAAGTGCCGACGATGCCTATTACATACTCGAAGCAGCAAGCAGTGTGGCAATTGTTCCCGGTTATGGCATGGCGGTTGCGCAGGCGCAGCATGTCGTCAAAGAGCTTTCTAACCTTCTCGAGGCTAACGGGGCCGAAGTGGTCTTTGGCATTCACCCTGTGGCCGGGCGCATGCCGGGGCACATGAACGTGTTGTTGGCGGAGGCCGATGTGCCGTATGACCAGCTTCTAGAAATGGACGAAGTGAATCCTCGGATGGATTCAGTGGATGTGGCCATTGTGATTGGCGCTAACGACGTGGTGAACCCGGCTGCCAGAGAAGTGGAGTCTTCACCCATTTACGGTATGCCGGTTATCAACGTTGCTGACGCGCGTACGGTCTTCGTGCTGAAGCGCTCTATGGCCTCGGGCTTTGCTGGCATCGAGAACCCGCTGTTTTACAAAGAGAATACTCGCATGCTCTTCGGCGACGCTAAAGAGAGTTTGGGTAAGCTGGTGTCAGAGCTCAGCAGTTAACGACAGACCCCAAATAAGAGAGCCCGCTTAGTAGCGGGCTTTTTTTTGGCTATTTGTCACGATCTCAAGCCGTGCTGTCGCGGTGCTACTAAGGTGACAGCGGCGTCGGCTGAAGAGGAAATGGGGCGTTCAGACTAGCTGCTTTCCTGATCAAACTGCAGGCTGGCAAGTCGCGCATAAAGCGGTGACGTTGATAGCAGTTCGTTATGAGTCCCCGTGGCGACTACTCGGCCTTGATCCACCACAGCAATATTATCGGCGTTGATGATCGTTGAAAGGCGGTGGGCGATTATGATCGTCGTCCTGTCATGCATAATTTCTGCAAGGGCTCGCTGAACATAAAATTCACTTTCGGTATCTAGTGCACTGGTGGCCTCATCGAGTAGTAAAATCTCGGGGTTCTTCAAGACGGCCCTCGCGATAGCAATTCGTTGACGCTGACCACCCGATAGCCGGACACCTTGAGCACCGAGAGGGCTCTCATAACCTCCGGGCAACTGCGAGATAAAGTCATGTGCATACGCTGCCTGTGCCGCGGATTCAATTTCAGCATCGGAAGCATCTGGCTTACCGTAGGCTATGTTGTATCGGACACTGCCACTAAAAAGTACCGGGCTTTGGGGTACTAAAGCGGCGCGCTCGCGCCAGGCCGCTAGTGGAATTTGGCGCAGATCGTATTCTCCGTAGCTGACCGACCCTTGCTGTGGGTCATAAAAGCGCTGTAGCAGTTCAAAGAGCGTTGATTTACCCGCCCCCGACTGACCGACAAGGGCCAGAGACTTTCCGGGTGGTACCGATAACTCAAAATCCGTGAGCGCGGGTTGATTAGGTCGACTGGGGTAGGAAAATGTGACTTGATTAAACCTAATGGGCGAACGGATGTCCGGAATGTTTGTGCCATTATCGATGATGACACTGGTCTCGTTAAGCAACTCCATGAGGCGCTCGGCTGCACCTGCAGCGCGCTGCAGATCACCCCAGACTTCCGACAGTGTTGCAAAAGCTGCGCCTAACATGACGGCATAGAACACAAAGGCACCCATTTCTCCGCCAGACATGCGGCCTGAAATAACGTCTTGCCCGCCACTCCACATCATGCCCGCCATAGCAGCGACTAACAGTAAAATGGCAAAACCGGTAAGAAGGGCGCGTTGACGGATACGCGCTCGGGCGACATCAAATGCTGTGGTGACATCTCGGTCGAAGGCGGTCTGTTCCATCGTTTCTCGATTGTAGCTTTGTACTATTTTTATCGACTGAAGAATTTCCCCCGCATGACTACCGACTTCGGCAATCGTTTGCTGACTTTTGTTGGACAAGTTGCGCACTCGGCGCCCAAAAAACAAAATGGGCAACAGGGTGAGCGGTACGCCGACGAGAATAATGAGGCTCAACTTTAAATTGGTAATGAGCATGAGCGTTAACGCCCCCACGAGGGACAAACTGTTTCGTGCTGCTAAGCTCACTGAAGAACCAATGAGCGTTTGTAGCAGTGTGGTGTCTGTTGTCAGCCGGGACATAATTTCACCCGACTGATTGGACTCAAAGTAGCTGGGGTGAAGGCCCACAAGGTTGGAGAATACGGCGCTGCGTAGGTCCGCACTGACCCGCTCTCCCAGCCACGAAACAAGATAGAAACGGACCATGGCCCCTACCGCCATTGCTGCACCAACCGCGACGATAAATATCACCGCCTTGCGTAACCCCTCGGGATCACCACCGGCAAAACCATCGTCAATTAATAGCTGCAGGCCATACCCTAGTGACAGTTGCA
>JAQXAF010000147.1 GCA_029253085.1 Luminiphilus sp.
ACGTCGGGGCCGCCTTCTTGCTCGATAAATCCGTAACCCTTGGTTTCGTTAAACCACTTTACGGTGCCTGTAACTTGTGACATTGAGTGTACCTTTGTTTCATAAATTGCCCCCGAACAATGGTGCTGGACCAATCATCGAGGTTGTAACGGGTTCTGCCCGGTGTTTAGCTCCCGCCTCCTTACAGAGAACGAACAACCTAACCCGTCGAGTGTAGCACTAGCCGAGGCTTGTTTTACGTAATAATTTATTAATTATTGAACTTATTACGCATAAATTGGCGTTATTCGACGGGTAAAAACTTCAGCAAGTCGGTTGTACCGGTTTTGCCCATGGTGCTGCCCATGGTCAACAGGATGAAATCCCCACGGCTTAAATACCCGCCATCGAGTAAAAACTCCATAACGCGTCCCTCAATATCCTCGGCTGCAAACGCGGTCGCATCGAAATAAAGGGGAATCACGCCTCGGCATAATGCCAATTTCTGTAGCGTTTTGTATTGACGGCTCAGTCCAAAGATCGGCAGCCCCGAAGATAATCGAGACATCGTTGTGGGTGTGACACCACGTTCTGTAAGGGTCGCAATGCCGCGAACCTCCGCGAAATGGTTGGCTCCATACATGGCAGAGAGGGCAATAGCCTCTTGTGGGCTAGAAAATTCGCGATCGAGGCGGTAACGCGAGGTGCGCGCAACCGGATGCGCCTCTGCCCCGAGGGCCGCTTCTGACATAGCGGTCACCACTTCAATGGGATATTGCCCAACAGCCGTCTCCGCGGAGAGCATGACGGCATCGGTGCCGTCTAGCACGGCGTTAGCGACGTCAAAGACCTCCGCGCGGGTTGGCATGCTATTGCTGATCATCGATTCCATCATCTGCGTGGCCGTAATGACGAGCCTGTCCAATCGGCGGGTGCGTTTGATAAGGTCTTTTTGAATACCAATGAGCTGCGCATCTCCAACTTCTACGCCTAGGTCACCCCGGGCCACCATGACGCCTTCTGCCGTCTCAATAATGCTATCGAGTAAATCGTAATCGGCCACGACTTCCGCCCGTTCAATTTTCGCAATAATGGCAGGGCTCACACCAACATCGGCAAGGAGTTCGCGAGCTAAGTTAATATCCTCGCTGCTGGAAACGAAGGATACGGCAACGAAGTCAGGGTCTACCTCAGCCATCCCCGCAATGTCTGATCGGTCTTTCTCGGTCAGCGCGGGTGCGGCGAGCCCTCCGCCAAGCTTGTTCACACCTTTTCGTGATGATAAGCGGCCGCCTATGAGAACAGTGCAGTCGACGGCGCTGTCGGTGACGTCGTCAACACGGAGACGTAGCTTGCCATCGTCAAGCAAAAGTATGTCATCGACTACGACTTGTTGGGGCAGCGCGCGGTACTCAATACCAACACGCCTTTGATCGCCGGCTTCATGTGCTGTTTCGAGATCAAGACAAAAGGGGTCACCCGCTGTGAGCTCTACACACCCGCCAGAAAACCCGCTGATTCTAATCTTCGGCCCCTGTAAATCAGCAAGAACCCCAATATACCGCCCCGCATAGCCGGCCTGACGTCTTATACGCGCGGCAACTTCGGCGTGGTGTTCCGCCGAGCCGTGACTAAAGTTGAGACGAAACACGTCGACTCCAGCGGCAATTAATCGGTTAAGCATGTTTTCGCTGTCACTGCCAGGACCGACGGTAGCAACGATTTTTGTGCGTCTATGAGTTTTTGGCCCCTGATTCAAAGTTACCTACTCCTGTTCAACAGTCTTAGCTGTTGCTGACCTCTGTATTGAAATGGGAGTCGATAAACTCCCGTGTAATATCGGGAAAATCGCTGAACACCCCGTCGATACCGGCGTCCAGAAAAACGCCCTTATGCAGCGCTTCAAAGCTTTTAAATCCGCTCTCCAGACTGTCTGCCCGGAGTGTGTAGGCGTGCACTAGTAAACCTCGAGCGTGCGCGGCGCCGACGAGCTGGGATGGCGTTAATCCGTCTGCTTTGAATAGCTGTGGTATCCACGGACCGATACCATCAGCATAAGAAGCGACATCGTCCAGGCCCTGCTCGGTGCCCATTAAATCGAAATCAACGCCCGGTGGCTCCTCCCAACTGTTGTCCCCCATCAGTTGTATCAGTGGTAGTGGGCTATTTAGATCATGCTTGAGGTAGCGCAGGGTCTCAGGGTCGAAGCATTGAAAAAAGATTGCCGCGTTTTCATGGTGTAGTCCAGCGGCCTCGAGAACTTCGATAGTAGATCTGGCAATGTCTAAACCAGCGGCAGTGTGAAAAGCCGGTGACTTCATCTCGATGTAGTAGCCCGTGCGCATGCCTCGCGATTTGTTCAAACCCTCAATCAAAATAATTTCCTCACTGAGGGTTGGGATACGTAGCTGTAAATCTGCAAGCGGAAACCGATCACTAAATACTGCGCTGCCACTAAAGTCGACGCGCTCATGTACCGATAAAGTTTTAAGCTCTGCCAGGTCGAAATCAATAGCGTAAAACCGCCCATCGCCCCGTCCTCGATCGGGGAACTGCTGAGCAACATTGGTGGTGCTCTCCAGATAAATATCGTGCAAAACCATGGGCACACCATCCCGAGACAGCACAATGTCTTGCTCAATATAGTCTGCCCCCAGTGTATGGGCTGCGGCGACACAAGGCAGCGTGTGCTCGGGTAAGTAAGCACTAGCTCCGCGATGTGCGATTACGATTGGCTTCACAGGCCTTTGACCCTTGTTGATGAGTTGTGGTTAATGCCCAGGTTGTCTGTGGTTTTTCCCAAACTACCGGTGGGACGGAGGTCGTTGCACAGCCGATAACGAGCGGCCAACGACTGGGGGTCCATAATACCGCGTATTGGGCAGCAAGAGCGCCAAAGGTATTTGTTGGTCCTTGGTACTTTGCAGGCTCCTCGGCCCCTGCTATAAATACCGCCATGACTGATCCTGATGCCCGAACCCCCTGCCCACCCTACGGCTACAGCTGTTGCTGTGATTTGTCTGAACGGCGTCAGATTGAGCTGGTGGCTGAATTCCATGCCTATCGAATCAGGCCCACTCGTATCGCGTATCGCCTGGGTATTGATATCGCACTGATTGATGCGTTGCTTGGGGGTGAGCATGAACCCCAGCGATTTGAGGCTTTGGTGGGTCACTTTCGAAAGCGGCGCTTTAATCAACGACTTCGGGATTCAGAAAAAATTAAAGGGCAGGCGGCTTACGAACAGCGAGAAAGTGCTCTGCGGGATCTTCAAACCCAAACTGGAGTTTGAGGCTTTACTTAGTTAACTCTTTTTCTTGAGTTTCTAGCCATTTGAGTTGTCGCTCTAAGCGTTCTAATACCAACGCTTCAGATGCCCGCATTTCATCGGGGGCGGTCTTTGTTTTTTCTTGTTGTGCGTCAATTTCCGCCTTGATCTCGCGAATTTCTTCGCGCAATGCCTCGGTATTTGCCGCCGCGTGGGCTCTGTCAAAGATTTTGGTTTCGGGTTTTTGAACCGGGTTACGAGCCACTTTAGCTGAGACTTGTTCGGGAAGGGTTTGGGTGTCGCCGCTTTGCTGGCGTTGAGCAATAATATTGGGCGAGGCAATTTCTATTCCAGCGCCATGAAGCTCATCAAGCATCTTCTGTCTTAATTGACTCCGTGCTGTCAGTGGATTCACAACATCTTCAAGAAACCCCGCTGCGCGATAGACCACCGCATGGTCAAGCAATTCGGCGACTAATACATAAGGATCGGTAAGTCCGGCACTCGCGGCAGCTTTCAGCAACTCTTGCTCCGCTAAACTGTGGTGAATGTCATAGCCCAAGGAAACATCGGCCTGAATAATGGTGCCCTCACGGTGTTGGACGGTGACGGGCTGGGTCACAAGTAGCAAATTAGGCAGGTTGGTGAAGTCCCGGGTTTCTGTCTGGATACGGGTACTAACCAGGGCGCGTCGGGTGACGCGGCCAAAAACACCATTCACTAAAATAAAGTCGCCGGGTTTAAAGGGTCGAGTTGCCTGAAGCATGATGCCTGCCATTGCATTAGAGACGAAAGTGGTTGAAGAGAGGGCGATAATAGCGGTAAGAACAACACCGATTAGGCTCAGTATTTGACCACGTACGTCGGCTTCGAGTGGTAGCGCGACGATTAACGCAACGACAACGGCTAATCCAGAACCCCAAAAAACGAGCTGAAAAATCAGTGACCGCCCATCGACTTCTGCAGCACGCTGGCTGAGGCGACTGAGTATCAAGAGGCTGATGCTGCCGACGACCAACGTCGCTATCGCGGGGGTGTATTGACCTAATTCCATCATAGTTCTGATCATCCCGTATTGGCCTTCCCAAGGCTAGGGGTTGTTTTTTTTCTTTTTGAAAATGATAAAGTCAGGATTTTGAGGTTGGTATGACAACAGCGTTTGACAGTTGGATTAAAATGATGGAGGTGGGCAGTCACGAGGGATTGTGGGAGCTGCTCGATCCGGATTGCGTCTTTTGGTCTCCCATTGTGCATACCCCGCAAGCAGGCAGACCGATATCTCATGCCTACCTATCGGCGGCGGGCCATGTTTTTAAGGATGGTTTTCACTACACTCGCTCGGCCATCGATGGTGACTATGGCGTCTTTGAGTTTGAATGTGCCATGGATGGTATCAAGGTCAATGGTGTTGATATAATCACGCTGCGAGAAAACTTGATTATTGAATTTAAGGTGATGGTTCGGCCTTTAAAGGCGATCAATATGGTGCATCAAAAGATGATGGCGATGCTGCAAGAAACAAAGGGCTAACGGATACTGTGAATAACAGCAGTCTATTAAGAGTTATCGATAGGTCTCGAACGGGCCCTGGGCGATGGCTATTGGTGGCTGCAATTCTATCAATGCTGTCGCTGCAGATCGTCGCTTCCGATCATTGGCATGGCATTGAGGAGACACAACATTGTGAGGTCTGTGTTCACGCCCACGATGCCACTATTCATGCCGTCTCCAACAGCCTGAAATTAATAGACGGTCAACAGACCCACGTACTTTGCACCATTCCAGTCTACACGGCTGGCTTGAAGCAGGGCTCGGGTAACCGAGACCCCCCCAAACTCTCCTGAGATTGTATCAACCGAGGCCACAGCGATGGCCTACCAATCTTGTTCGTAACGGAGAGAGTCATGTCGTTCTATAAATATTCCTTAGCATTTGGTTTTGCTATGACAACAATCGGTGCCTTTGCTATCGAGGAGCCCCTACCCCTAGAGCACGTCCTGGTGACACTGCCAATTCATCAGACGGCTACGGAGACCAGCTTACCTGTCACGGTCCTGACTGGCGAAGAGCTTGCCCGCGAGGCGTCTGCGACCCTTGGCGAAACCTTGGAACGATTACCCGGTGTCCACAACGCAAGCTTTGGTCCCGGTGTTGGGCAGCCCGTGATAAGAGGGCTTTCAGGCCCCCGGGTTACAACGCTACAAAATGGCACTCGTAGCGCCGACGCATCTTCCCTAAGTGCAGATCATGTTGTGGCGGTAGAAGCTTTGCTTGCTGACAGTATTGAAGTGTTACGTGGTCCTGCAACGCTGCTATACGGTGGCGGTGCGATTGGCGGCGTTGTTAACGTACTCGATAACCGGATCCCAACCAGCCTACCTGAAGAGACACGCTGGGGACTTGATTACCGTTACAGCGGCGCCAGCGGTGGCAACACGGGGACGTTTCGAGTTGACACAGCCCTAGGACCCCTCGCTGTGCATGCCGATGCGTTATTCAGAGACACTGAAAACCTTGAGGTTCCCAACGGAGCCGGCACGGATGGCATGGACCTGCTACCTAACACCGACACCTCAGCATCGGCAGGAACCCTAGGTGCAGCGTTTCACTTTGATGGGGGTTTCTTTGGTATCGCGGTAAATCGCCAGAAAAATAAGTACGGGCTTCCCGAGGGCAGCCATGGCCACCATGGCCATGGTGATGATCACGACGACGACCACGATGATGATCACGACGACGACCACGATGATGATCATGACGATGACCACGATGATGACCATGACGACGACCATGACGACGACCATGATGATGATCATGACGACGACCACGATGATGATCATGACGACGACCACGATGATGATCATGACGATCATGAGGGCGAAGAAGGCGAAGAAGAAGAGGTTGATATCCGCCTAGATATGGAGCAGACCCGCTACGACATTCGACTGCAGCTTGATGAGCCTATGGCCGGTATTGCCCGGTTTTCTGGCGTTGTCTCTTTGACGGAATACGAGCACACCGAGTTTGAAGGCTTGGAAGTGGGCACGGTCTATAGCAGCGATGCGATCGAAGGCCGATTAGAATTGGTACACAGCCCTATCGGCGATCTACACGGTGTGCTGGGGCTTCAAATTAGCGAGACGGAATTTAGTGCTGTGGGAGAGGAGGCATTTATCCTGCCTACCGACACCTCACGCCTGGGGTTATTCCTTGTAGAAGATTGGCACAGTGGTTCATGGAAGCTTGAGGGCGGCCTGCGATTTGATCGTGATGAAGTTGATCCTCAAGGCAACATGGCACCCGCAAAGGAGTTTGATACCTTTTCGGCTTCCTTTGGTGCACTGTATGAATTCACCGAAGCATGGCATGTATCGACAACACTCACGCGCTCTGAGCGGGCTCCTAGTGTTGAAGAGCTGTACTCCAATTATGGGAATACGGGCCCGTCGACTTGGGTGACCCACGCAGCGACTGCGGCTATTGAAGTCGGTGACGTCAATCTTGATACCGAGGAGAGTCTCAATATTGATGTGGGTTTGTCATTGCACGGCGAGACCCAATCTCTGCGCATTGGTGCGTACTACAATGATTTCGACAACTTCATCAACCTAGCCAGTACCGGTATGGAAGTGGGAGAGACCCCCGTACGACATTACGAGCAGGGGTCTGCAGAGTTTATGGGTTTGGAGCTTGATGCGCATTGGGAGGTCTTAGAGACTAACTTGGGACTTCTTAACCTTGAAGTTGAGATGGATTTGACACGCGGTGAGCTCGCAGACGGCAGCGATGTGCCGCGCCTGCCACCACTATCGGGTGCTCTGGGGTTGGTATGGGAGCAGTCTTCAGCGAGGTACTTCACGCGTCTGACTGCTGCTGACAAGCAAGATCGGCCGGGTGACAACGAGGAAGCTACCGACAGTTGGGTACGTTGGGATATCGGAGGGCAGTGGCAGTTTGATTTCAGTGATTCCCTCATTACGTTATCGGCAGCGGTTCGCAATATTCGTGATGAAGAAATTCGTCTGAGCACATCGGTGCTGAGAGAATATGCCCCAGAACCTGGACGTTCCTTTAACGTGGGTGTCCGAATGGAGTTCTGAGGCGTTACAATGCCCATGTGAATCGGTTAATTATTGGAATCAGCGGGGCCTCAGGGGTTCAATTTGGTGTCAGAGCTCTTGAGCTACTGGCTCCGCTGCCTATCGAGACGCATTTGGTGATGTCGCGATCGGCGGAGCTGACGGTACACCATGAGCTCGATATGCCTGTGGCCGATCTTCGTGCTTTAGCGGATCAATGGCACCCCATAAAAAATGTTGGTGCCTCAATTGCCAGCGGATCCTTTCGCAACATGGGAATGCTTATTGCCCCCTGTTCAATTCGCACTTTGGGTGAGATTGTTTCGGGGGTCACCTCCACGCTGTTGACCCGATCAGCTGATGTTGCCTTGAAAGAGCGCCGTCCGCTGGTTTTGATGGTACGAGAAACTCCCCTCCATCTTGGACATTTACGCAACATGGTAGCGGCCACAGAAATGGGCGCCATCATTGCGCCTCCTGTGCCTGCTTTTTATACGCGTCCAGAATCGGTTGATGCTTTGGTGACCCAGAGCGTTGCTCGTGTGCTTGACTTGTTTGCCATCGATATCCCAGAGATTCATCGATGGACTGAGTCGTGAGCCAAGCAACCTGGCGCTTTCCCCCCGAGTGGTTAGTCTTTAGCGTTATTGTCGTCGACCTTATTGGCTTTGGCATTCTGATTCCCATTCTCCCTTTTATGTCACCCGCCTTGGGCGGTGACGAGATGGACGTCGCTTTAGTCATTGCTATTTATAGTCTTTGCGCAGGCATGGCAGGACCACTTTGGGGTGGCTTGTCCGATCGTATTGGTCGAAAACAGGTCTTGATGGTGTGTTTATTTGGCGGTGCGCTGTCTTATGGAATGATCGGGGTCGCTAACGAACTCTGGATGCTCTATGCGGCACGGGCTGTCGGCGGCGTTATGGCGGGCAGTTTACCGGTAGCCTCGGCACTGATGGCCGATGTCAGCGCCCCGCATCGGCGAGCAAAGGCCATGGGTCTCGTCGGTACGGCTTTTGGCCTGGGGCTCATTTTGGGACCCGTGATTGGCGGTGTTCTGGCGGGGCCGAACGGCACATTTTTGTGGCCAGGCTTGTTTGCTGCCGCTATGTCCTTAGTGTCGGTTGCCTTAGCTGGATGGCTGTTACCCGCCGATCGGCCAAATGCCGAAGCGATTAAGAAGTTTCGAAAAATTACTGGCCCTGAAAATATGTTGGCCTTCATCCGGCGCCGGCATGCCTTGTTACTGACCCTGCAATATACGCTGCATACAGGCGCGGTAAGCGCGGCTATTTATTTAAGCCCACTGTGGTTGGCGGCTTATCTCGGCTGGGGACCCAGAGAGGTGGGGATTTTATTTGGGCTCGTAGGCGTCGCCATGATCGTCGTTCAAGGTGGGATGATGGATTGGATGACGCGGACCTTTGGATTGATCAACGTATTGACCGGGGGTGCGGCTATTTTTGCTGCGAGTCTCGTTGCTGCGGTACTAGTTGAGACTGAGTTCACCAGAGGACTTGTCATCTTCACGGCCTTTGCCGGCGCGACCTGTTGTTTGCCGGTTTTAAACACCGTGGCCAGCAGTATCGTTGACGCCCAAGAGCGAGGTCGCATGATGGGGGTCACCGCGCTGGCGGCTTCGATAGGACGTGTTATCGGTCCTCTTGCCACAGGTTTGGTGCTGGCCGTTAGCGATTATCCTATGTCATGGTTTGTGACAGCGCTTCCGGTTTTCTTGGTATTGTTGTGGTCGCGAACCGGGGCAGTTCGCTACGCTCGCCATGGCGGTTTACAGCCATCAGATCCTTCATAGCCAGGTGACCCCTGCCCGGTAGCTGGCACGATATCGTGCCCTACGGCCCTCGGATTCGAGCACAAAGCGACTTGATTACAGGGTCGGTGGTGCTATGGTTAAGATACTTTATCGCTGGCAATTCCCTGTTATGAAGTCCCGTGTTCTTATCACTTTGCCCTTGCCAACCGCTGCTCTAGACGCCCTCAAACAACAGTTCGATGTTCAGATTTGGGACCAAGGGCCTATGCCCAAACTGCAAATTGCACAACGGGCAAAAACAACAGACGCTATCCTTTGCTCTTTGGGGACCTCTATTACCTCTGACCTTATTAGGTCGAACCCCCAGCTGCGTACTATCTCAAGTATTTCAGTCGGTGTTGATCACATCGATATGGCGGCTGCGACTGCAGCGAGCCTTCCTATTGGCCATACCCCGGACGTCTTGGTGGATAGCACGGCAGACTTGGCGCTAGCCCTAATGCTGGCGGCAACGCGCCGGATCGTTGAGGCAGATCGTTTCGTTCGCGAGGGCCATTGGTCCGCCGATTGGACCACTGACTTTTTTCTAGGCACTGATCTGAGTCGCGCCACGATAGGCATTGTCGGGCTGGGACCCACGGGCCTTGCGGTTGTTAAGCGTGTCAGGGCATTTGGTGCCAAGGTGATCGGATGGAACAGGACCGAACGAGAGGTGCCGGGTGTTCGAAATGTGGCCCTCGATGACCTTTTCGCTGAGGCCGATATCGTGTCAGTGCACACGGCGGCTGCGCCTGAGACCCACCATCTTGTGAGTGCAAATCGGCTCGCGCTGATGAAGCCCGGTGCGGTGATTATCAACACGGCCCGTGGCTCGGTGATCGACGAGTCAGCGCTGATCGTGGCCTTATCGAAGGGTAAGATCAGAGCGGGGCTTGATGTCTACGAGCAAGAGCCCCTTGCTAAGGACAGCCCGTTATTGGCCTTGGATAATGTCGTACTGATGCCGCATTTAGGTAGTGCCACGGCGGCTACCCGGCAGGCGATGATGGAGCGGGCTTGTGCAAATTTAATCGCGGGGCTTGATGGTAAGCCCCTCCCGTGGTGCGCCAACCCCGAGGTTTATGCGGGGGGTTAATTCGCTTTGGGCAGGCGTCCTAGGGCACGGTTGACGGCCTTATCGACGCTTGATGACATGCGCTTCGCATCGAAGTTCGCATGGTCAACGACTTTACTCATCCCTGCAGCCCAAATCGGATTTTGGGTCTTGCCATCGGTGAATGTCAGAAGGACGCTAGTCACTTCTTTGGGTCCGGAGAGCGCGTAGGCATTATCGATCAGTGCCTGATCTGCACGACGATTGATGACGAGGTCTTGACTGGAGACTGGAATATCCTGGTTGTTTGCGTCGGAAGCAGCCATGCTTAAAGCACCTTCACTGATCGAAGCTTTAAATTGGTAGATAACCTGAAAATCTCCGCCCTGATCTACAAGCTGGTACCCCTTGCTCGCTAATTTTCGATCCACAGATGCGCGCAGCGTGGGGTCAAGAGCATAAAGCGGGTCGGTAGAGACGCCCGACGGTTCAAGTGCCGCCGCTTGCCAGTGATACGTGGCGTAGTTGCCGGCTTCAAAGCGGTCATTAGGTGTTGTGTCGACCTGTACGTTAGAGCACCCACCCAGAGCCAATGACCCCAGGAGGCCAGTGCATAAAAGCCAGAAGTTTACGGATCGAACAATCATGTTTTCTTCCTTGATGCGAAATAAAAGGTTCAGCGATTTGATAGGCCCCTACCTAGATACCGACGGCATGGTGGGCCACCTCTAAGAGAAGAATAACAGCTTTATCACCATTCCTATGATGGTGAGCGCAAGTACCCGGCGTATCAAATCTTCCCCGTTGCTCAGAGTGAGCTTGGCACCTATATATCCCCCTAGGGAATTACCGACTGCAAGCACCCCTCCGATAAGCCATAAAACTTCACTTTGAAGGCTGAATATCACCAGGGCACCCAAGGTGTACACGGCAACAATAAAACACTTGTGAGCATTGGTGCTCACCAGATCGAGGCCCATGACACGATTTAAAATGGGCATTAAAATAAAGCCTACGCCGATTTGAATAAAGCCACCCCAGAAGCCCGCGAGGACCATGAGAAGATGACCCCATAGAAGGTTTCTAGGCTGCTGATCTCCAGTTTGTGGGGTTGCTCCTCCCCGGTACATTAATACAAGTGTGGCGAGCATGACTGCTGCTAGAGCGGTATTGAACTGCGCTCCAGAAAGCTGCACGCCAGTCCAAGCACCCAGCAACGCGCCGGGTAGTGCGCAAAGAGCGAGGGTGATGCTGAGGCGGAAATTCCCTTGGCCACCACGCATGAACGTGCCGACGGCGGTGAGATTTTGCGCAAGAATGGCGATTCGGTTGGTGCCATTCGCGATCGGCCCCGGGACACCTAAAAACACCATTACAGGAACAGTAATCACCGAACCACCACCGGCCATGACATTGATTGCACCCCCGACAATGCCTGCGGCAATCAGCGCGCCGTAGTGCCAGAGTTCCATGGTTTAGTCGCTGTCCACTTCGCGTAGCGTGACCAA
>JAQXAF010000012.1 GCA_029253085.1 Luminiphilus sp.
ACATCGTGAGCATGAACTCGCGTCCATGACCAGTAAGGGTGGTCACCGTCCATCACGCGAGATTTACCGTTATCATAAAGGGAAAATGCGCCGTCGAAAGATCGATAGATTTTTCCCTGTCGATCGAAGCTCACCATACTAACCGGTAGCATTGTGCGTGCATCGAAAGCGACTCGCTTTTTGCCTACGGGCGCCCTGGGATACCCCGTGGGTTCTGCTTCTACAACCAGCACTTCTGGAATAAGCTCTACCGAAGTATTCCAGAAAGTCTCGCCGTGTTGTCCGCCATGAACATGGCCCTCCCAATTGACAGAGTCAGATTGCCAACCGCTGTTGATAGCGGCAAGCATCGGGCCTCGGTTCACCAGTTGAAAATTTCCCCACGTCAAGAAGGGATCTCCTGCTGCCCAAGCATCTGACATGTAAATGGTAGAGCCCGGGATCATAGGTTCAAATCGCTGATTTGTAGGAAATCGCCTTACCCGCTTAAAGGCAGGTAAATAACCATACAGCTCGGGATAACGATTTTGATCATAGGGCCATATGTTGAGGTAAGAAGTCCCGCGGGTGTCACTGGGCGTTAAAAAAAACACTGACTGAAACCTCAGCTTATCCTCATGGCCCTTCATGTAAGGCCGGGGGTCCAAAACGAGACGTCCTGTTGCATTCATCTCGACCCAGCAAGATTGGTACTCGTAGGCGACCTTACCGTTAGGGTCGAGGTCATACTCTTTCACGGCGTACAGGGAGACATCATGGCGACCCCAGCTTAGCGTAGCCCCTGCAAAAATTTCAGTTGCTGATTGCGGGTCGGGAAATGGATTGCCACCTATCCAAGGGGCACCCTCCTCAGTCACGACATTGCCGTCTTCAGCAAACCGAGCGCGCCCCTGATTTCTGAGCGTCGCCTCAATGTATTCCCAAGGACTTAGACGGTATAAGTCTGTAGTGGCAGGAATAACGTCCAACTTTCTTCCCATCTCAGAGACTTGCAGATACTGAATGGGGTCTAGCAATTCCCGAACGTAGTGAACATTACTCGCATCTATAACACTACCCTCTGAAACCTTTCCTTTTGTATAGTCGGTGAGGGAAGCTAGTTCGTCTGGATAAACCCCTTCGGTAGAACCTCGAGCAGCCAATGCAGGCCAAAGCGGCATAAGAACGCCGGTGGCTAATGCCCCGTTAGCCATCCCCTTTAAGAAATGGCGACGAGAAAAGTCGTGGTTAAACTTTTTGATGTGCAACGTTCTTCTCTCAGTCAGCGGCAACAGGAATAAGCCAAAATCGAGAATCTTTCGTCATCACGGGGCAACGACAACGGCGCACGAATCTCAGTCATACAAGCAATGATTTTAGATCGACCGAAGAATCGGCCAACTTTTCTACATCGACCTGAAGACCATAAAGGCGCTTCCCCACCATAAAGGCTCTGGGGAAGTTAATTGCCTCAACTGCCACCAGCCGATTGTCATGTAAGTAAAAGGTCGCAAACTCATGCTCTTCCTGGCTACCGCGACAGACACTGCTAGTCCCATCAGCTGAAAAGCCCACTGCTTGAAGTTTGATTGAAAATTGATCACTCCAGAACCAAGGAACAGATCGGTAGCACTTTTCTTCACCCAGCATATTCACAGCGGCAACTTTGGCTTGATCTGTAGCATTAGGCGCAGATTCCAGCCGCAAGCGTCGATTTAAATAGTGGTTAGGATGATTGGTGCAGTCCCCTGCTGCATAAATATTGCCTACCGACGTTCTGCACTGCTCATCGACTAAAATCCCATTGTCGCACTCAACACCCGCTGACTCCGCTAGCTCAGTATTAGGGATCGCGCCAATTCCCACAAGAATCAAGTCAGCCTCGATCACACTATTACGACATACCACACGCTCTGCGCAAACCTCACCCTCTATGCTGAATATCTCTGTATTACACTGAATATTTACGCCCTGAGAGCGATGTAAATTCTCAAAGTAGTGACTCATAGCCTCGGTAGTCACGCGCTTAAGAAGGCGGTCCGCTGACTCAAGTACCGTTACGTCTAATCCAGCTTTAATCGCCACTGAAGCAAATTCAAGTCCGACGTAACCGCCGCCAATAAGACAGACTCGTTTAGCCGTTGCCATAGCGCCCTTGAGCTTTTCAACATCGGCTATGGTTCTCAGGTAATACACCCCTGGCAACTCAGCGCCCGGAATCAGGAGCTGGCGTGGTCGCGCACCGGTCGTAAATAGCAGCCGGTCAAACTTTATTTCGCAATCTTTACTTGTCTGAGCGATACCTGACTCGGGATCAATAGTTGCAATGGTCGTTTCTTTCAAAAGTTCAATCTGCTGCTGCTCATAAGTCGTTTCAGGCCTGACCAACAAACTGTTGTAGGCAAGCGCACCTGACAGGTATCCCTTTGATAGGGGTGGACGCTCGTAAGGAGCATGGGGTTCGGACCCTGCTAATTTGATGTCGCCGTCGTATCCCGAGGCGCGCAATTGCAGCGCCGCAGTACCTCCGGCCTGGCCCGCCCCTACAATTAAAAAACCCGACATTTGCCTCCTCCCGAAGCAGAGTTACGAATGAAATTCCTCCGCGATTTGGCATTATAATGTCACAATGATATTATCTACAAAAGACATATTTTAAGTAATGATGTCATTCAATTTCGTGTTGCTGTGTGCGACCATTGAGTAATCCAATTGGTTTTATAGATATGCCGAAAACAGAAGCTTCACACCAAGCACACGTGAAATCTGTAGACAGAGCCCAAGCGGCTCGCCTACTACTTGAGCTTCTCTACCGAGTGCACTACATAGTCGGCATGAAGGTGCAAGACACGCTTAGAACAAATGATGGCCTAGATCGCCACCAGACTGCAGTACTTTGGATTATTCGTTCCGAGGGTACAGACGGCAGATCCATCTCCAGAAAGTACGTAGAAAAGCAACTGACGAGTTGGTATGACATCAGCAGTAGCGCTATTTCCAAAGCCATTCGTGGACTCGCTTCCAAGGACATCGGATTTCTTAATATTACCGAGAGTCCCAACTCGGGTAGAGAAAAGCTGATTGAGTTAACACCGGCTGGTGTCATTTTTATGCAAAAAATGACTCGCAACGGATCAGCAATGTGCGAATGGTATTTGGAGAACATGTCCCAGTGGGAATCAGAAGTTGATGTCTGTCTGTTCATCTACACAAAAATCACTGCACTGTTTGGAAAAATGATCGATGCCGAGCGGCGCGACGCTGGCGAGCCAGTTGCCTATGCAGCGCCACAGGAATCGGTACTCCATCACCCCCTAACCCATGTCATCACAGAAAAGAGCTATTCATGGGATGAAATACCGACTGTCCCACGCGAGTATGTCCCGCTGATGCAGCTCAATATCTTTTTTCCAATTCACTACAAAGCGGGAAATAAACTCGAGCTGGTGATGCGCAGCGGCACTGACTTAAGCCGGCAACAAATCATCATTCTTCTATTAATGTATGGCGAAGGGGAAAACCACTCAAAAATGGCGCGCAAACGCATAGAAGCCGCATTAAGTAGCTGGTTGGAGCTGACGAGTAGTTCGGTCTCGAAGGCGATCCGCTCACTCACCACTCGCGAGGTTGGCTTGTTAACGATTGATGAGAGTCCTGAATCTGGCCGGGAAAAAATCGTTCAACTGACCCCTAAAGGCAGGAAATTTGTTTCTAAACTGGTCGAAAGTGGCGTTAACTACCTTCAGACACTGGTAGACCAACTAGGCGATGACGAGCTGGACATGGTCGTTCACATTTTCGAAAGAACAAACGCCATTTTTGACAGCTACCCAGGGCCTTTTCGCGTCGGCTGAACACCCACCCAAGCCCTCGCGGGGGCCGCTGTCGCCAAACTCAGAGCGCTTGTGAGATTAGGATATGACTGTTCTCTTGCTTAAGGGCAGACATTATCAAGCCCCTTCCGTGTTACCCAAACACGTCACCTCAAAGCGCCATTGCAGCGCTCAGAAACCCTCCTCTGGCGCCACAGTAATTTTCATACCCTCCATTGCTTCAGTCACGATCAGCTGACAGGAGAGTCGGCTATCTTCTTGGGCGAACTTTAAAAACTCAATGACCTCAGCTTCGTCATCACTGGGAGGAGGAAGATCGGAAACCCACGCCTCTCCGATAAAGAGATGGCATGTTGCACAAGAACAAGAACCGCTGCAGGTTGCGTCCACAAGATCATGAGTCCGCAGAGACAGCATCAGCGACTCGCCAACCGTAGCCTCAACCTTGTGCTCCTCGCCCTGTCTATCTGTAACCAATAGTTTCATACCACATGCTTCCAGTTCAGGTGCCGCAGAAACGGCAAAAATTAAAGTATTTCGTAGACGTCATAACCCAGCTTACCGCCGCCAAACTTGGTCATCTTACCGACGGCCATGATATCATTTAACCAGGCAAACTTTTCCGAGCTTGTCTCAAAATTTGGGGCCGAGCGCAGATAAAGATCCTCTCCAGTCAACACTTCGCCGGCTGCCGAACGCGCCGCTAGCTCCTCGGTCATTCTGACTACTCCACCGTAGTAGCAATAAATTGTGTCGCCCTCTTCCGTTCTCATGGCAAGGCGCGCGTCGATTTTCCAGTTACCGTTGTCCTGAATTCTTGCCCAGTCTCCGCTAGGCCCGATCATTTCACCGCGCAGCAAAGGTCCTTCGAAACTACCTCCGGTGACATTAATCACAACTAAACCAGGCGTGGCGACCACAGGCGGCTCGAAACTGATATCTATGCTCATCAGAAACCGGCTATCTATTCCAGATTCAGACATACTTATAACTCCCTAGCTGACTAATTATTTATGAAAAAGAAAACCCGCCGAGGCCACTGGCACCGGCTTCACACTGCTCTCTGTATAGCGGGAATCCTCCAAAGAAGAACACGACATTACGGGGTTTTCCCTCAATGTTATCGCCCATGTAATAGTTATCCGACTTAGGGAATAGCGTCATGTTGCCGATATCGTTAGTAAACTGAACGTATTGTCGTTCTGCATCGACATCGGGCTCTATCGTGTCGGCATTATGTGTTCGAAGTTCTTCAAACAACCGACAAATAAAATCACCCTGATACTCAGCAAGTAGTATTGGGTTATAGAAAGGACTGTGAGGACCATTCACCCAAAACAGATTTGGAAAGCCATTGGTCATCATACCGAGGTAACTTGTCAGCCCCTCCGACCAACGATCCTTGAGAGTACGGTCGTTTCTCCCTCGGACATCAATTCGATCCATAGCCCCGGTCATGACGTCAAATCCCGTAGCGAAAACTACGGCATCTAGTTCGAGCTCTTCACCTCCGACGATAATTCCCGAGGCGGTAAATCGCTCTATCGGTTGCTCGTTCAGATCCACTAAATCTACATTTGCCTGATTGAAAACCTCGAGATAGTTCGTTTCAGGTGATAGTCGGCGCGTTAAGATTTGATAGTCTGGGCAGAGTTTCTCTGCCAAGTCGGGATCATCGACTCTCTCGCGGATTTTTTCTCGAGCAAACTCGGCCAAGGTTTCATTCGACTTTTCGTCTAACAGGCTATCGGTATAAGCGTAATAAGGCGAAAGTCCGCCAGAGGCCCATCGGTTTTCGTACTCCGCCCGTCGCTCTTCAGGGCTGACCTCGAGTGCGGACTGCGATGGCAGCGGCGCTAATTCTGAGTGCACAAGAGTAAAGCCCGCAAAAGAATCGTACTGCAACTGACGCAGCGACTCGTAGTTGGTCTTTATATTGGCAACTTGCTCTGCATTAACAGGGCGATTTTGAAGTGGAATCGTATAGGACGGCGTGCGTTGCAGCACATAAAGCTGATCGGCTTCTTTGGCTACTTCAGAAATCACCTGAATACCACTAGAACCTGTGCCAATAACAGCCACTCGCTTTCCTGAAAATTCTGGCGCCTCTTGCGGCCAGCGGCTGGTCATAAACTGCTCGCCTCTAAAGGTCTCCAAGCCGTCAAACCGCGGTTCCACCGGCGCTGAAATGAGGCCAGTAGCCATAATGCAATATTGCGCGGACACAACATCACCCTGATCAGTGGTTACCAGCCATCGACGAGTTGCCTCATCGAAAATGGCGGAAACAACGCGAGTACCAAACTGAATTTTTTCATTCAAATTGAATCTTTCAGCAACGTGATTCGCGTACCGTTCGATCTCGGGCTGGGCTGCATACCTTTCAGACCATTGCCATTCCTGCTCAAGCTCTTTAGAAAAAGAGTAGGAATATTCGACGCACTCAATGTCAACTCTGGCACCGGGATATCGATTCCAATACCAAGTACCTCCCACACCATTGCCCGCTTCGAAGCAGGCCACAGACAGACCCGCTTCCTGCGCTTTATAGGTCATGTAGAGTCCAGCGAAGCCAGCTCCTACTACCACCATATCAACTTGCACTTGTGACTTTCCTGAATCAGACATTAATGATCCCTCCGTCTTTTAAGCAGGCACAAAATTAACCGGACAGCTTGAGGGTCCGTAGTTAATAAAGTTTCGATCTTGATATGTCACAGGGCCACTACCTTGGTCGACCCGCTGATAACGGTCCAAGATGCCGTTAATCATGGCTGCCGCCTCATTTCGGGCAACAATGGACGCGATGCAGTGGTGGATACCGTGGCTAAAGGTTAAGTTTTTCCCCACATTTGGGCGGTTTAAAATAAACTCATGAGGACGTTCAAACATTTCAGGGTCGTGGTTCCCTGCGCCGAAAAAAACGCAAACCCACTCACCTTTCTTGATGGGCGTTCCCCCGATTTCGGTATCCTCTAAACACTCTCGGAATAGCCTCTGAATCGGGCCATCCCGTCGAATGCTCTCCTCTAGGAAGGGTCGGACCAGCGATCGGTCATCGCGCATTTGCTGATAAAGCTCAGGCATTTCCAGCATCGCCGCCACCTGATTACCAATCAGAAACACACTGGATTCAGCACCACCAGCAACCATCGTGATACAGAAACGCACAACTTCTTCAGGCGTCAACTTGCGGCCATCTTCTCCGCTAGCCTCAATAAAGCCTGTCAGCAAATCGTCATTTGCCATTCCACGTTTGATCATGTCGTATCGCTGACCCACTTGGTCGGTGTAATACTCATGAAGCTCCACGTTTGATTGAGCCTTTTCAGCCATTGTCATTGTGGAGGTACCCATGTACGCGTCAGCCCAGCCTCGGATCTTCTTAAAATCTTCAGCAGGGGTACCCAAAAGCCTTGCAATGAACTTGGGTGGCAAATCAGCAGCTAAGTTCGTCATTACATCTAAATGCCCAGAGCCTTCTTCATTAAGCATGTCGGCAACGGTATCGTGCAGCCAAGGCGCAACATCTGCTTCAACACGTTTAGGAGAAAAGGCCTTTCTCGCGATGGTACGTAGCCAGGTATGCTCAGGCTGATCATGATTAACCAACATTAGTGTGGGAGCGTCTGATTGTTCTTGCATGCGATCACGCGAAGAAAAAATTTGATGATTAGACGCCACATGAACAAGGTCTTTGTATTTCAAAACCGCCCAAGAGGGTATGGGCTCATCCATACCTTCCACTGTTCCCGGTGGGAAGCCTCGCACACCAAACTGCAGCGGCTTATCACGCAACATATCGTAGTAAGGGAAAGGGTTACGAATCACCGCAGCTTGTTCTAAATCACGAGCGTGAAACTCGTCTCCTGCTATCACTAAATCATCTGACATTTAAACGTCCTCTTTAATTTTGTTCAGGTAGCGTAAAAACCGCCGTCAATAACCAGTTCTGAGCCCGTGACATAACGGCTCGCATCTGATGCTAGGTAAACGACGCCGGCCGCAATATCGGAGGGTTGACCGGCCTCCCCCATCGGGACTGCGGCTAAAAACCCCGCTTCTGACGCTTCCATGCTGGGAGCAACGCCAAGGGCAACAAGCTGTTCATGAAATAAGGAACCCATATCACTGTCTATGATTCCAGGGTGTATTGAGTTGCAACGAATATTTGTTTTTAACAACGCACATTCCGCCGCGACCGATTTCGACAACAAACGAACCGCACCTTTCGAAGCGTTGTAAGAAGCCAGAGCAATGGTTCCAGAAAGCCCCATGACAGAAGACATATTAATAATCGAGCCGCCCCGACCGCTGATTCCATCGGGTCGCATGGCCCTCAGAGCATACTTACAACCCAAGGTTGGTCCAGCAACATTGACATCCTGAACCCGCCGGAACTCATCAATATCGAGGTCAGCAAGAAAGTTCATTGGAACGATCCCTGCATTGTTTACCATGATGTCGAGGCCACCGAAGGTTGAGACAGCTAAAGCCACTGCAGACATCCACTCCTCCTCATTGGTGACGTCATGCTTCATCCAGGCCGCTTGCCCACCTGAAGCATTCAATGCGTCTGATACCGCCTTTGCACCTTCGTCGTTCACATCAGTTGCCAGTACTGAAGCGCCGGCAGACATCAGCGCTCTGCAAATTTCTGCGCCTAAATTGCCTCCGGCACCAGTAACCAAGGCAACCTTGCCATGCAATTGAAACGCAGCTTTGTAGTCTTTCACTTCACCCATAAATCACCACCATTTACCTATTTTTTCGTTCGCTCATCGGTCGTTAGCGCCGTTCAGGCTTTCAGATTGGCATCCCATCTGCTGAAGGCGCTGCCTCCTTACGCGAGGTTAGAACTGATATGTCAGTCTGAAAGCCACTTCTTCTACAAAATCAAAAGTCGACATGGCGTCCATGTTGTCGTCACCGCCGCCGACGAAATTGGCGAATACCTCCGCACTGATCGACTTGCTAGGCTTGTAGCGAATTCCGGGCTGCACAAGGTAGCCGCCCTCTGTGTCGTACAAGAAAGCAAAATCTGTGCGCCACTTAAGCGTTGGCGAAGGCTGCTGGAATGCAAACGAGACAGCGTTGAAGCTACTGCGACCTGTGGGAGGTCCAAAGGGATTGGCACCATAACCGTCTAAGTGGCGACCAAAAATATCGCTCTCGGATTTATGCAGCCACTGAAACACCATATAGGTCGCAGGGAAGCTTTGCGAAAACCTGTGGTACTTCTCGACAACTAGCGAGGTGATGTACTCATCTTCAACGAGGAAGTCGGCCCCCAATAACGATGGGTCGGTAAAGACGCGATCTGGTGTGTAGGTTGCCTCGAAGCGGACAATTAGTTGATCGATAAACGAATCTGGTTCGCCAAAAAACATATAGTTAGCACCGAACCCATATATCTCCTCTCGATGGAAGGTACGCTCAATATGGCCTTTAAATTCCCCCAGCCCAAGATTTGGTGAGAAAAACGCATCTAGTACCGTTGTTGAAAGAGCGTAATTATCTACAGGTGTATCTGGTGGCAATCCAAAATTACCTAACGCGCCACTTACCAGCGCTTGTGCAGCCGGGAAATCATCAAGCAATGCCTGAAGATTGCTACCGTCCAGACGGGACCCTGCGGCCTCTGTCATCCACTGAATCGCGGAATAAATGCCTAATCCACCTGAAATCGGCTCAAAGGGCGTCTGAGCCAAAAGGCCGCCAATGCCAGGATCGGCGATTCCGGCGCGATCAAAAACGTTAACCCCAGATTCCGTCCAGCGGAAGGCGCCATCAGGATTCATCCTGTCCGTATAAGTAAACTGCAAGCCTAGCTCGCCGATCTGCCCCCGTAACCGAGCACCAAAATTGAACTCGTCATCGACTGCATCAAAGCCCTCCTCTTGATGCACTGTAAAAGTAGAGGTAATGGGGTTGTATGGCGTATTAGCATTGGAAAGCACCGTAGGTTGGAACTCCTGTATCCAGCCCTCTAGCTCCCAGTTGTTTTGGAACCGATAACTACCTCGGATGCCTAGTGCGGGAACACGCTTATCAGCGAACTCCTCTGACGCCCAATCAAACGCCGAGTGTCGACGCAGGTCTAGGCCATTAGGGTTATCCAAAACCCTGAAGAAAATAGATTCACCCCAAGCGATCTGCTGATTACCAATGCGCAACCATAAAGGGCCAGAGTTGTAATCAACGTAGAAGGAAGGCAGATCAACCATATAGTCAGAGCCACAAACTTCTAAGCGCGTGGCACATTCACCCCGGAAAGGCGACTCAAAGTAATTGGTCTCACCGGGACCGCTATCGTAAGTATCCCAGGCATAAAGTCCGCGCACCTTCGCAACGAATTTCCAATTGTCGTTAATGGTAGCGTCAATATCGATCTCGGCCCTCGAAAACATGACGTTCCAGTCGTTGCTTTCGGTGAATGATGCGGGTCGAGTTACGGTACCAGGAGGTATTCCCAAAAGTTGGTCCACCACGTTGGGCGCCGCCACACCGTTGTAAACATTGCCTGACTGGTTCCATGGATTTTCGTTACTACTGTCGATACTGTAGGCACCCTCCTGCCGGACGAATCCGGAGACATACCAGTCGATCGCGAGCGCTGATTGAGAAAGCCCTGCCAATAACATGAGGCTTGCTTTGGTGAGGGTTGTTCTCTTAACCCCTCTTTTATTTATTTTCATCATGTTTCCTCTGTTTGACTGTTTTTATTGCAATTCAAGTTTCAAAATATTCGCCCTATGGCCTGCAAGAAGAATCATTGGCGCGCCAATTTCGCTTTCAGATGACACCTCCAAGCCCTGATACCAACCTTGCAAAAAAGCTGGATTTTTATTGAGGTTCCAGTGGTCACCACCGTCGACACTGAAAATCAGTTGTCGCATACCAGTGGCAATAATTAGCCCATCATCCATGCTGGTTACGTTTAGAAGAATGTCGGTGCTCGGTGTTTGAATGGGAGTCCAGGAAGTACCGGCGTCAGATGTAGACAAAAGTGTTCCTTCCTGACCCACTGCATAACCAACACCTGAGCCATTTATATTCAAACCGAATAATGAAGGCTCCCCGCGCTGCCGGGTCGTCCAGGATTGCCCCTGATCAACCGACTGAAGAATGAGAGAGAATTCACCCACAATTGTGACGACGCCCAGCTCAGAAATATCAACGTCGTACAGATGGGGATCAACGTAATCGTCAAGGACTGCAAACCAGTCAACGATTGATGAGGTCCAGCTCCGCCCCGCATCGGTCGACACCAAAATAGTGCCGAACGCCCCTACAGCCACCGTTAACCCAGCCGCCTGTGAATGGGCTACGCTCATCAGCCGCGCATCAGAACCTGTTGACACTGCCTGTAGAGAGCCGTCCGTGCGGCGATATAACTCACCACTTTGACCAACATACAGCTCGATTCCACGGCCGCACTCGACGTCTAACAGAGCAACCTCGGAAAATCGTTCCAACTCAATCCACGTATTGCCGCTATCCGTCGATGATAAAATCAAACCCGCCTCGCCCACGGCAATCGCTTTCGAATCATCGACGCACAGTCCGTAAATCGCCTCATGCTTGAAACCAGCATGTACGCTTTGGACATTCGTTTTTTCTTGGCTGAGAGGATTGGCCAGGGCAAAGCCGCTGACCAATGGAAACATCCAGAAAAAGCTAAAGCGAAAAAGCCGCCTTTGCATCACGCACCCAATCGCCGAATTGCAGGAATAGTCATGTACTTTTCGTACAGGTCGCCCTGATTCCAACCAGATTTGTATCCACCTCTGATCTGATCGGCCTGATAAAACCGGCTCATGCGGTTAGTCTGGATATCGTGCACATGACACTTTGTCCACGACCAGCCGGGGTGGGCACCATCCATCTTAGTGGTGTCGCCATCGACGTACTGACTCGTTGTCGCTTCAACAGACTTCCATAACTCACCGCGACGATCGTAGGTAACACAGCTGGTAAACATCATATTTCGTGTATCCAACCACACGCGCTTTTTCCCTACAGGTGCTCGGGGATAGCCAGTTGGCTCCATATCAACAACGATGCATTCGGGCACCAGCTCCATAGCCGTTTCAAAGAAGGTTTGACCCTTTGGTCCACCATGCACAGAAGGCTCTGAGTTTGGATTACTACCGTGCCAGTTTTGAGAGACACCACCCAACATAGGCTTGCGCTCGACAACCTTATAATTGCCCCAGGTCAGCATGGGGTCACCCGCACACCAGCCATCAGACAAAAACAGGGTGATTCCTGGAACTAACGGCTCAAATCGCTGACTCGAGGGAAAGCGCCTCACGCGCTTAAACGCAGGTATGTAACCGTAGAGGTCGGGAAAACGCCGTTGGTCGTTGTACCAAGTGCTTACAAAGGAGGTTCCCCTAGAATCATTCGGGTAGGTAAACCAGATCGAGTTGTAGCGGAGTATGTCTTCCTTACCAGGCCAATAGGGCTCAGGACTATTAACCAGCCCAACAGTGTTCTGTTCACTCCAGCAAAAGTCATACTGATACTGTTCGCTGCCGTCAGGTCCGATGTCCCAATCTCTAATCCCATATAGAGCCTGATCGTGACGACCCCAGCTTAGCGTGAGATTGGCATACGCCTCTAATCCTGTTTTGGCATCGGGAAATGGGTTGCCACCAATCCAAGGTGACCCGTCTGCGGTGATGACGTTACCGTTCTCATCGAGTTGCGCCTTACCCTGATTGCGGAGTGTAGCCTCGAGATATTCATGGGGAAAAAGCTTGGTAACGTCAGTAGTAGATTTGACGATCTTGATCTGCCTGCCCATATCTTTGACTTCGATATAGGCGATTGGATCCAACAAATCCTTAACATACTCGACGTTGTCCGCCGTAATCATGTCCCCCGTGCTCACTTTGCCCTTTGTGTAGCCCTCTATTGATAGCAGTTCATCAGGGTACGCCTTGGTAATATCTTGGGCGTTTGATATCAATGGCCAAAGAGGCGCAAGTACACCAGCACCCAAAGCTCCTTTACTGACAGTTTCGAGGAAATGCCGTCGGCTAAAGTTGTGATCGTATTTTTTGATATGCATGTTTTTCCACCTGGTTATTTTTTTTCTCAAATTTTTGTGCGGGCCTTACTGTTTGCCCGTCACGCCCTAATCAAGTTGAAACAGAGGAAACCGAGCCCTCTGACTGCTCTACTTCGCGTTCAAGAACCATCAAATCCTTTGAGGCAAGAAATTTTGGCCGCACAAACCAAACCTCTAAAGGAATCACAACAAGTGCGATTACCATGTTAATAAGCATCACCATGACTAAAAGCAGCCCCATATCCGCAAGGAATTTCAAGTCAGACAGGAAATACCAGGGCAGGATCGCAATCAGAACAATCGTCGCGGTAAACAGAATGGCCTTACCTGTCGTCGCTACCGCTCTATC
>JAQXAF010000014.1 GCA_029253085.1 Luminiphilus sp.
CACACGCTATACTCACGTTAAATTAATTATGAACATATGTTAACTTAACAAGTGTTAATATATCAATAGGCCGTTAATCGGTTGCGCGAATTGCGATGATCGTGAATAGCCGTAGTGGCTGGTAAAGGCCTCGGGGTAAACTTTGACGAACCTGATCAGCAGCGAGAGATTTAATGTTTACGGGTAATGGAGAAGCTTTAATGTCAGTGGCGCTGGTCCTCGGCTACACAACCCTTGGGATCCTAGCGTTGTGCGCGGTAAATCTGGCCTATAAAACGCTTCAAAGTAGATCGCGACACGACATTTCTGGTCAGTGGGTTGTTGTTACTGGCTGTGATTCGGGTATCGGTCAGGGCGTTGTGACGGCCCTGTCAAAGCGTGGCGCAAAGGTTGTCGCCTGCTGCTATACGGAAAATGGCGCGAGCGCCGCCCGAGCTGCGGGAGCGAGTTGGGCACCGCACTTCGATTTAAGTGACGACGCTGCTGTTCGTGATGTGGCCGAGAAAATTCAAACTCAAAGTCACGGTGCTCTTTGGTGTGTCGTGCATGGGGCAGGTACTGTTTTACCGGGCTTTGTAGATTACCAGCCGATTAACTTTTATCGCGAAGTCATGGCAATCAATTTTTTTGCGCCGGTATTGTTGACGCAAAAGTTACTGAGCGCACTGCGATGTGCGAAAGGTCGTGTGGTGTTGGTCAGCAGTGTCGATGGCATTGTTAGCCTTCCGGGTAATGCGCCCTATGACGCTTCGAAATTTGCTATTGAAGCCTATGCCGATGCCCTTCGCGTTGAGCTGTCGTTTTGTGGCGTAGGGGTGAGCGTGATTAATCCGGCAACAATGCGCACCCCTATGGCAGATTCATTTTTTCCAGCACACCGAAAAACTTGGGACGCTATGGCTGCTGCTGAGCCAGAGGGTGATTGGCAGACACTGTGGCCTGAGTCTTGGCTCAACCAATACGTGGAAAAGAACGCACAGCAATTGCGCAGCATTGCCGAAGATCCTGCGGCAGCAGTGAATGATATTGTTCACGCAGTTACGGCGGTACACCCGAAGCTTCGATACCTTAGTGGTCGGCTTGCTAAAACACTTTTTTATGCGCTGTGGCTAATGCCTGAATCTTGGTCGCTACGTTTTAAGCGTTTAACCGTACAACCCCGGCCACCTAGGAGCCGAGCATGAATATTTCGGGCCTACTTCACATCAACATTAATTGTCGCAATTTCGAGCGCTCTCAAGAGTTCTACGAAATGTTGGGCTTTAAAGTCATTATGCCGGTACCCGCAGAGGGAAGCGGTGATGCCGCTGCTGCAGTGGGTATGCAGCGCTATCGACTGAAAGGTGCGCTAATGAAACACCCCAGCCGCATCGTGATCGATTTATTAGAGTGGGAGGAGCCCTACGCAGCGGGTTTGCCTTATGAAAGCATGGCGCATCCGGGCATTGCTCGAGTTGCTTTTGCGACAGACGCCCTCGATGACGACATTGCCATTCTTGCACAGGCAGGTGTCGAATTTTTATCAGATGGCCCGGCTCAGGTGGCAGGACCAAGAGACTCAAAGGTTCGGTTTATTTGCTTTAAAGACCCCGACGGTGCGGTGCTTGAATTGGTTGAGATGGGATAACTGTCTGGGGTTAGAGAAGCCTTAGAAACCTTCGTTGTTTGTTGGATTTTATTAGTTAGCTTTATTAGCGAGCTTTATGAGTTGGGTTCTGAGGCTGGATTCATGTGTCGTCGCGTCCCGCCAATCACTCTGTATCTCGCGAATATTAACGCTACTGCCCAAGTTGCTGTGCGTGGGGGAAGCTTTTGCAACGACAGAGTTACTCTCGCTTGTTTTGAATTCATTAGCTGACGTGAGTATGGTGTTCCACTTTGGCGCGGTAACTAGGAGAACAACGCTGTGATCGACATTTCTAAATCGATAGACCTTTGTGCGGCTTATTACGGGGTGCAAGCCGATGCTATGCGCGAATATCTCGAGCTAGGGCAAAGGGCCGCACTGGATTTAGACAATAGGGGGCCTATTCGTTTTGATACAAACGGTGGTCTCGATCCTAGTATCAGAGAGGCCTACTCGCGCTACGGATTTTATGTTTTCACTAACGTGCTAAGCACGGAAGAGCTCGCAGATATTGAGTCTGATTTGGGCGCAATGCGACAGAGATTTCCTACGGGCCCAGATAGCCCCGTCAACGCGGATGGGCAGCCAGCCCTCGGTGCTGACTGCAAAGCATTAACTCTGGTTTGGTCGAAGCCACTTGGCGACCCTTTGGGCGGTACGGCACTTGCCAACGGGCGTCATCAGGTCAAGATGTTTGAGCCTGAGGCCGCTGCCGAAGCACCAGCAGCAGCGCCTTTTATTCTTTTGGGTTCCCTGCAGTTTTCCGAAGCCTGTTTGCGTACCTATGCGCATCCTCAGCTATTGCGAGTTGCCGAGGCGATTAACGGGCCAGACTTCGCGCCATTTAATGAGGCGCTGTTTATTAAAGATCCCGGTATTGGTGCGGCCGTTTCCTGGCACCAAGATGGCGTTACTCATTGGGACAGCGACGACTTCGATGAGGACATTCACGGTTTTAATTTTATGGCGCAGGTTTATGGCAGCACTGCAGTCAATGGCGTCTGGGTTGTGCCGGGTACGCATAAATTGGGCAAAATCGATATTAATGAACTCGTGGCAGAAGCGGGTAGTGAGCGTCTGGAGGGTGCTGTCCCTCTGGTTTGTAACCCCGGTGATGTTGTGGTTTGTAACCGACAGTTGGTCCATGGATCATTTCCTAATTGTGGTTTGGAGCCCAGGGTTACGGTGAACTTTGGCTTTCACCGTCGATCTTCAGTGTTGGGTGTTCAGGGAGGCGGTATCCACAGTGAGGCACAAGAATTTGACGCAGAAACTATCGCTCGCCGTTCTCGCGTTCTGGGTTATGCAATTGATGCACGCCAGCAGCGGTTCGCCGGTGAGTCGCCTTATCGCTATCAGCCCTTCGCAGATGAAAAGAAAACTTTTAGCTGGAATACGCAAACTAGGGCAGATATCAAAGATTATAACTGTGACGATTTGAGCATCTGAGAGGATCACCTCTGTTTAAAGTCTGCAGCAAATGGTGACAGATTTTTTAATCTGCGTGGCATTTGCTGATGAAACCTCTGAGAATAGGGGTCTAGTGTTCACATTAGGGCGCATGTCTCACATAGGCAGCCCACAGACCCCTTAAATTAGAGGTGCGTATGCCAGGTTTAAAATTGATGCAGGTGATGGTTTTTTTAATCACAGCTTGCCTGGGGATTTTCTCTCAGGTAGCGCGAGCCGACGATGCCTCGATTGCTCAGAAATTGGCCAATCCCGTTGCCTCGCTCATCAGCGTACCTATTCAAATCAACTACGATGACAAGTACGGCGTTGGTGAAAAGGGTTCTATTTGGAAAACCAATGTCCAGCCAGTCATTCCAGTCTCACTCAATGATGACTGGAACATGATTTCTCGAACGATCTTACCTTTTATCGACCAGTCAGATTTTCCAGTGCAGGGTCAAGGTGAGTCCGGAGTGGGCGATGTGGTGCAGAGCTTTTTCTTTTCACCCAAAGCGCCCACCGCTGGGGGTCTCATCTGGGGAGTAGGGCCCGTTGTCAACATTCCTACCGCGACCAAAGATGCCTTGGGTCCAAGAGCTTGGGCAGCGGGCCCAACCGGTCTCGTATTAAAGCAGTCGGGGCCTTGGAGCTATGGAGCTCTTGGAAATCACCTGTGGTCTTTTGCCAAGGAGGACAACACAGAGATCAACGCCAGCTTTGTGCAGCCCTTTATTTCTTATATCACGCCGAAAAAATTGACCTACTACTTCAATACTGAATCCACGTATAACTGGGACAGCAAGGAATGGTCTGTTCCAATTAATTTTGGCGCGAATCAGCTCATGAAATTCGGAAACCAACTGATGCAGATTGGCGGTGGCGTTCGATATTGGGCAGATTCGGGTGAATTTGGGCCGAAGGGCTGGGCGCTGCGAGTGAATGTCGTGTTTGTGTTCCCCAAGGGCTAAACAATATTTAGGACTAAGCTGAGTTCCTACGTTCGTCAACTAAGCTCAGAAATGGCAAACGTAGTATCCCCGTGGGTGAGAGCGCGTAGTGGGCCAGATGAGCCAATCGGCAACTAAGCGCCTAGTGTTTCAGGTTTTTTGTTGTCGAGGCCGTAACGCACTATGCAGTGGTTGGTCTAGCTGCCTCTATTTTAGGGTGTTGTGCTGCCGGATTTGACGGCTATGGGTGGGTCGCAAATGATCTGCCTATGGCACTCCGGACCGCATCAAAGTCTGCATGGTGAAAAAAAAGAAAGGAGGGGTGACATGGAGGCAGTATCAAGGCGCTTCATGATAAAAAGCCTGGCGACAGGTGTTGCTCTAGCGGGCCAGTCGATCACATTGGCAAATTCTCAGCGGTCGATGCCTTACAACAAACGTGTTGCTACCTTCACTGTGCACAACGACTTGCCTTGGGCCCTGGAAACCCGCCGTAGCCAGTTTGGGTTTGGCCCGATTACGCCGGCCTCACACTTCTTTGTGCGAAATAACCTTCCTATGCCACCCGCTTCAGTGACTGGCTTAGGTGACAGTTGGTCTTTCGAGGTGCTGGGCTGCAAACACTCGGGAAGCCTAACGCTTGCCGACTTGAAGCGCATGCCGATACAAACAGTGGCTACTGTTTTGCAGTGCTCGGGTAACGGCCGTGAATTTTTCTCCCATAACCCCTCCGGCTCGCAGTGGGGTGTGGGTGCAGCGGGTTGTGCACTATGGACCGGGGTTAAGGTCGCCGATATTTTTGAGCATTTTGGTGGCGTTGTGGGCGATGTGGCCTTTCTGACGGCATCGGGTGGTGAAGAGTTACCGGAAGGTATTGATAAAAATGCCGTGGTTGTCGAACGGTCGATCCCTATTGCCAAAGGGCTGGCAGATTGTTTGCTGGTTTGGGAGATGAATGGTGCGCCATTGCCGCCTGTTCACGGTGGACCACTGCGTCTTATCGTGCCTGGATATTTTGGGGTCAATAACGTCAAGTGGGTTAGGCAGCTAGCGGCAACCTCGCAAGAGTCGGCGGCCAAGATTCAGCAGTCGGGTTATCGGCTCAGGGCGCAAGGCGAGTCGGGTGGGCCTCAGCACCCCTCCATGTGGCGAATGCCAGTGAAATCCTGGTTGAACGGCCCGGGTGCTGATGGCGAGCCCGTATTGGCGGGTATGCACACTTTATACGGGGTCGCCTTTGCCGGTGAGCGAGGTATCAAATCGGTAGAGGTTTCGAGTGATTCGGGTCAGACCTGGCAGTTGGCCCAGCTTGTGGGTCCCGATCTTGGTCCCAATGCTTGGCGACCATTCACTGTGCAAGCTGAGCTCGCTGTGGGTCGACATCGCTTTGTGACCAGGGCAGTTGATACCGAGGGCGAACAACAACCTCAGCAGGCGGCAGATAATCATCGCGGCTATGGTCACAATGGTTGGGAAGATCACGCCCTTGAGGTCAGGGCGCTGAAAGAGCTGCCCAAGACAGCTCCAATCATTGAATCAGATCAAGATGACTCATCAGGCGCTCTGACAGAGACCGCTGCAACCGTTGTCGCTAAGCCATCGTTGGTGTTGTCTGATCAGGCGCTGCAGGGTAAAAATATTTTTATGGCCAAGGCTCAGCCTGGCTGTGGTGTGTGTCACAGCCTCGAGGAGGCCAATGCCC
>JAQXAF010000038.1 GCA_029253085.1 Luminiphilus sp.
ATGTGGCCGCCCAGTAATCTGGCAGCGTCTTCGCTGGCGCACCGGGCTCGCATTACGAGGCAGCTTCTGGAGCTGAATCTGTGCGTCCCAGCGCTCTTCATCGGAGGCATCAAAGTTATTGATAGTCTCTTTTAGTTGGGCGCGCTTCGCCGCGTACTTAGCAACCGTCTGGGCTCGCTTGTGTTCGCGTGCAATCATTGACTTTTTAGCCATGCGATTATCCCTCAGCTCTTAAACGGGAAGTTAAAAGCCCGCAGTAATGCGCGGCCCTGATCATCGTTAGACGCCGTAGTGGCAATGGTGATATCCATGCCGCGGAGCGTGTCAACTTGGTCATAATTAATTTCAGGAAAGATAATTTGCTCGGTAATACCCATCGCAAAATTACCTCGACCGTCAAACTGCTTGCCACTCACGCCGCGGAAGTCGCGAATGCGTGGTATAGCAATGCTGATGAGGCGCTCAAGAAATTCATACATACGCTCGTCACGCAGTGTCACCTTGCAGCCAATAGGCCAGCCGTCGCGAATTTTAAAACCCGCAATAGACTTCCTAGACTTGGTCACAACCGGCTTCTGACCTGCAATTTTTTGCATATCAGCGACGGCGTTCTCAAGTACTTTCTTGTCACCAACGGCCTCACCCACACCCATGTTCAAGGTGATCTTGGTGACTCGCGGTACTTCCATCGTATTGGTCAGTCCCAACTCTTCTTTCAGTTGGGGCACCAACTCACTACGATACTTTTGCTTCAGGCTTGCCATTCTCTGCTACCTCAATCGAACCTGACCAATGTCAAGCGTCAATCTGTTCGCCATTTGACTTAAAAACTCGGACTTTCTTGCCATCTTCAAGCGTTTGATAACCCACTCGGTCACCCTTGCTTGTGGTCGGATTGAATATCGCGATGTTGGACACCTGGATAGGCGCCTCTTTCTCGATAATACCGCCAGCCACGCCTGCTTGAGGATTTGGCTTCATGTGCTTCTTGATCATGTTCACACCGGCGACAAGCACGCGCTTATCGTCAACAATGGTGCGCACGGTGCCGCGCTTACCTTTGTCCTTACCGGCCAAAACGATCACTTCGTCGTCTCGCTTAATCTTTGCCATTACTCTGCTCCTCCCTGCCTTCGGCTCAAATCACTTCGGGCGCAAGGGAAATAATTTTCATGAACTTTTCGCCGCGGAGCTCGCGCGTTACCGGGCCAAAAATTCGTGTGCCGATGGGCGCATTTTGAGCGTTCAAAATTACCGCAGCATTTTCGTCAAACTTAATCAGCGAACCATCAGGGCGACGAACGCCTTTTCTAGTTCGCACGACTACAGCGGTCATAACCTGACCCTTCTTAACTTTGCCTCGCGGAATTGCTTCTTTTACGGTGACTTTGATCAAATCACCCACGCGAGCATAACGACGCTTGGAGCCGCCCAAAACCTTGATGCACATAACGCGCCTAGCGCCACTGTTATCTGCAACTTCCAAATACGACTGGGTCTGAATCATCTCTTAACTCCCAATGGCACCATTCAAATCCTCAGATTTGAGTGGCTGCCTCCACTACCTCTACCAACGCCCAAGTCTTTGTCTTGGACAGTGGCCGCGACTCGGCGACTGTAACTAAATCGCCAATACCCGCAGTATTATTTTCGTCATGCGCATGCACTTTAGAAGACCGCGTCATAAACTTACCCACGACAGGATGCTTTACTCGACGCTCAACCAACACCGTAATGGTCTTGTTCATTTTGTCACTGACAACGCGACCCTGGAGTACGCGTGTTCGTTTTTCCGTGGATTCCATTAGCCTTCCACCTTCTGATTCAGCACGGTCTTAACCCGGGCAATGTCCTTCTTGGTTTGCTTCAGCAAATGGACCTGACCGAGCTGGCCGGTACTCATTGCCATACGCAATTTGAATTGCTCTTCACGCAGCTTGAGCAGTTCAACACCCAGCTCGTCGCTTGACTTGTCACGCAGTTCGCTCGCCTTCATCACATCACCGACCGTTTTACGAATGTGGTTTGGATAGGCAGCTTTGCGGCAGCCAACTGAAATGCTTCCCTTGCCAACTCTTCGGACACGCCCTCTACCTCGTAGAGAACACGGCCAGGCTGGATCTGAGCCACCCAATATTCAACGTTACCCTTGCCTTTACCCTGTCGAACCTCGAGCGGCTTACCGGTAATTGGCTTATCAGGAAACACGCGAATCCAAATTTTTCCGCCGCGCTTGATATGCCGGGTCATAGCACGTCGCGCCGCTTCGATCTGGCGTGCTGTAATACGACCTCGACCGGTGGCTTTCAACGCGTACTCACCGAAACTGACCTTGCTCCCGCGCTCGGCGAGACCCCGGTTTCGGCCCTTATGCATTTTCCTAAACTTTGTTCGTTTCGGTTGAAGCATGATTCAGATCCCTTACGGCCTCAACTTGCCGATGAGCGACGGGGCTCTTGGCCCTCGTCTTCACTACCAATAACTTCACCCTTGAAGATCCAGACCTTGACGCCAATAACGCCATAAGTCGTGTGAGCTTCATAGGTTGCGTAATCTATGTCAGCGCGCAGTGTATGCAGCGGCACGCGACCTTCGCGATACCACTCAGAGCGCGCAATCTCCGCACCGCCCAAACGTCCACCGACTTGCACCTTGATACCCTGTGCGCCCTGCCGCATGGCATTCTGAACCACTCGCTTCATGGCGCGTCGAAACATAACCCGACGCTCCAGCTGCTGCGCTACGTTCTGAGCAACCAAGCGAGCATCTAAGTCTGGCTTACGAATCTCTTCAATGTTGATGTGCACTGGCACACCCATCTTTACGCTGAGATCGCGACGCAGCTTTTCGACGTCCTCGCCCTTCTTGCCAATCACAATACCGGGACGCGCCGTGTGAATAGTCAAACGTGCTGTCTGTGCGGGGCGCTCAATAACAACCCGGCTAACTGAGGCGGCATCAAGCTTTTTGAGTACGTAATCTCGAACCTCGAGGTCGCTAATCAAGTTCTTGGCGTAAGCCTTGCTGTCTGCATACCAAACCGAGTTGTGGTCCTTGACAATGCCAAGGCGTATTCCGGTTGGATGTACTTTCTGACCCATGCGTCGGTCCCCTTAGCTCTCGTTGTCCGCGACTTTCACCGTAATATGGCAAGTTCGCTTTAAAATTCGGTCACCCCGACCCTTGGCGCGCGGTCGCATGCGCTTCATGGTCAGGCCTTCATCAACAAATATGGTCGCGACGCGCAGATCATCGACATCCGCGCCTTCATTGTTTTCGGCATTCGCTATCGCCGAGTTCAACAACTTACGCACTAAATGAGCCGCCTTCTTCTTGCTGAACTCCAACAGATTCAGGGCCTCACCAACCGGCATGCCACGAACTTCATCTGCAACGAGACGCGCTTTCTGTGCTGAGATGCGTGCTCCTCGGAGCTTTGCTGCAACTTCCATCATTTTCTCTCCAGCGACTCTTAGCGCTTGGCTTTCTTGTCGACGATGTGACCTTTAAACGTGCGGGTCACAGCGAATTCCCCAAGCTTGTGCCCCACCATGTCTTCGTTTACCGAAACTGGGACGTGCTGGCGACCGTTGTGTACTGCAATCGTCAGGCCCACCATATCGGGCGAAACCATAGAGCGACGTGACCAAGTTTTGATCGGACGACGGTCGTTACTCTCGACAGCAGCCTCCACCTTCTTCAGAAGATGCAGATCAATGAAAGGGCCTTTCTTAACTGAACGTGGCACAGATATATCCTCTTTCCTTCAGCGCTTACTTTTTGTTCCGACGGCGAACAATAAACCCGTCAGTACGCTTGTTCTTTCGGGTCTTGTAACCCTTGGTCGGCATACCCCATGGCGAGACCGGATGACGACCGCCTGAAGTTCTACCCTCACCACCACCATGGGGGTGATCGACCGGGTTCATCGCAACACCGCGGACGGTAGGACGAACACCGCGCCATCGTGCTGCTCCAGCCTTGCCCAGCTTCTGCAAGCTGTGCTCGGAGTTAGAGACCTCACCTAATGTGGCACGACAATCAACCGGCACCTTACGCATCTCGCCCGAACGCAGGCGAATCGTGGCGTACTGGCCTTCCCGTGCAACTAACTGCACCGAAGCGCCTGCTGACCGAGCTAACTGTGCACCCTTACCAGGCTTCAGCTCGATCGCATGAATGACTGCGCCAACAGGAATATTTCGCACCGGCAAGCAATTACCCGCCTTAATGGGAGCAGCAGATCCGGAGTACAAAACATCCCCTGCGCTCACGCCTTTCGGCGCCAATATGTAACGACGCTCTCCGTCTGCGTATAGCACTAATGCAATGTGTGCCGTACGGTTAGGGTCGTACTCAAGACGCTCTACTTTCGCAGGAATTCCATCTTTCATACGCTTGAAGTCGATCACTCGGTAATGTTGTTTGTGACCACCACCAATATGACGCGTTGTAATTCTTCCGGCGTTATTTCTTCCGCCGGTTTTAGATTTTTTCTCGAGCAAGGGAGCATAAGGACTTCCTTTATGAAGCTCCTTGTTCACCACCTTGACCTGGTGGCGACGACCTGCTGATGTCGGTTTACTCTTTACGACTGGCATAACGTATCCGTTCCCTTAACTAATTGCAGCGAGGTCGATTTCCTGACCCTGCTCCAGACGAACGTAAGC
>JAQXAF010000054.1 GCA_029253085.1 Luminiphilus sp.
TTCGGCTAGCTGTTCTACTGTCTGTGCCATGTGTTACTCCTGATCCGTAAGACTTGGTTGATATGGATTTAACCCGATAAAGTTCAGGCCTCTTCCTCCGCAAACCAAGGTGCTCGAGCGGTCATAATCAACTCTCCCGCTCGCTCTTCGGTCATGTCTTCTATGTCCATCAAATCGTCAACGCCTTGTTCGGCAAGATCTTCCATCGTTACTATGCCCCGACTCGCGAACACAAACGCTAGGTGCCGCTCCATGCCGTCCATAGAAAGAAGGTCTTCCGCAGGCTCCACATCCAACTTTTCTTCTGTCGCGATCGCCATTGTCAGTAGTGCATCTTTAGCACGGGCACGAAGCTCTTCTGATATCCCCTCGTCGAAGCCTTCTATCCCCATCATCTCCTCGAGAGGCACGTAGGCCACCTCGTCAAGGGTGGTGAATCCTTCTTCAACCAACACCACGGCGACATCTTCATCAACATCGAGGGCGTTCATAAAGGTTTCTATAATTTCTCCGGCTTCGGCTTCCTGACGCTCAACAGCCTCGTCAGTACTCATCACGTTAATCGTCCAGCCGGTAAGGTCTGAAGCGAGGCGCACATTTTGCCCCCCACGGCCAATGGCCTGAGCCAAATTGTCTTCAGCGACAGCAACCTCCATCGTGTTGCTATCTTCATCAACAACGATCGACTCCACTTCAGCAGGAGACATCGCATTGATGACTAGCTGTGCGGGGTTATCGTCCCAAAGAATAATATCAACACGCTCGTTATCGAGCTCGTTCGAAACGGCTTGTACACGGGACCCTCGCATACCGACGCATGCCCCAACGGGGTCGATTCGCTGATCCCCAGTTTTCACTGCGATCTTAGCCCGCGATCCCGGATCACGTGCCGCAGCACGGATTTGGATAACACCCTCAGAAATCTCAGGGACTTCAATTTTAAACAGCTCAGTCAACATTTCCTGGCAAGCTCGCGACATAACCAGCTGGGGACCTCGAGACTCGGTATTAATCTCGCTCAATATAGCGCGAACCCGATCGTTGATACGGAAGGTTTCCCTGCCGACCAACTCTCCGCGAGGCAATAACCCCTCAGCGTTATTACCCAAGTCAACGATCACATTATCGCGGGTGACTTTTTTAACAATCCCCGCCAAAAGCTCACCAATACGATCTCGATATAGATCGACGATTTGCGCTCGTTCGGCATCACGTACTCGCTGCACGATAACCTGCTTGGCCGTCTGTGCTGCGATGCGACCAAAGTCCGCATTTTCAATAATCTCTTCGTGCACGTCGCCGACTTGCAAATTCACATCAGCTTCTGCGGCTTCCTCAGTAGTGAACTGTGTGCCAAGTAATGCCAGTTCGGTATCAGGCACCACCAGCCAACGCCTGCGCGTTTGATATTCGCCGCTCTCGCGGTCGATCACCACTTCAATATCGGCCTCCTCGTCGTAGCGCTTTTTCGCCGCCGTCGCGAGTGCTAACTCGATAGCCTCGAAAATAATATCTTCCGAAACACCTTTTTCGGCGGAGACAGCCTCCGCAACCATTAAGATTTCTTTACTCATCGTATTCCTCGCAGCGACCCGTTAATCTGGGCGACCTTGTTTCTCTCTAGAATTACTGCCCGGATTTTTCCGGCGACTTTGTTTTTTTTCCACCAGTATCTAACCTAGGCTGTACTCGTGCTCTATCAATTTGTTTGAGTGGAAGAAGATAATCGTGATCTTCTACACGTACTACCACATCTTCCCCCTCTACACCCATCAGCCAACCCCGAAATCGACGCCTCCCCTCAAATGGAAATCGCAACTTCACCTCAATTGGCTCGCCAATATAAAGCCCGTATTGATCGACTTTGAACAATAGTCGATCTATGCCGGGGGAGGACACCTCTAGGGTGTAATCGTCTGATATGGGGTCTTCCACATCAAGAACGCCTCCCACATGCCGGCTTACCTTGGCGCAATCGTCAACGCTGACACCCGTCTCTGCTTCAATAAACAGTCGCAATGTCGGCCGCCGATTGGGCGACAATAGCTCCAGGCCCCACAACTCGAATCCCAAAGATTCTATCGTGGGCGCCAGCAACTCCGACAATCGCGATTCCTTTCCAGCCATACACGTCGCGTCTCAAATGCTTTATCAGCGGGTACAAAAAAGCCCCAAACAGGGGCTTAAACGTGAGGACAGCCTGAGCAATGGCTGTCATCGATTTGGTAGCGGGGGCCGGATTTGAACCGACGACCTTCGGGTTATGAGCCCGACGAGCTACCAGGCTGCTCCACCCCGCATCAAAACCTGTTGTGACGACCCCTGTAGGAACGCTCTAAAACCGCGTTACCTTTGGTTGTCACCTCAGTGGGTCAATCCCACTAAGCAGAGGCGCTGGAGTATAGGGATGCGCTAAGCCAACGTCAACTCAGCCCTCAATTATTTGCCATAAACCGCAACCGGCTCAGGAGGTGGGGACTAAAGTTCAAAGGAACCCGTCACAGATTACCCACCCGGGGGCACAGCGCCCGTCTTCCGGCAACGAATACCCGACCTACAGCGCACTAGCCAACCCACGGCAACTGCAGCTATTACTAGAGCGGCTGCCGCAAGAAACGCCATTTCTAATTGAAGCCCTTTGACGCCCAGCAGAACCCAGATGCCGCCGGAACCCACTGATCATAGTAACCATAAAAAAAGGCCCCACATGGGACCTTTTCTATGTTGGTGCGGAAGGCGGGACTTGAACCCGCACAGCCATAGGCCACTACCCCCTCAAGATAGCGTGTCTACCAATTCCACCACTCCCGCATTAACTTAACCCTCAGGTAAATCTTGCCCCGAGTCAATCACATCACTTTCCGTTGTATCCAGCGAAGGCAAGTCGGACGTCTCAGCTTCAAAGGTCATGTCTGGGATGTCTCCCACTGGCACGTCACTTTCAAAGAGCGGTGCGGGTGCCACTTCAACAGTCTCCATTGGCAATTCGAAGCCCAAATCATCTTCACCTGCGGTGCGGCTGTCTGCGATCATCGCCAAACCAAAACTACTCGCAAAGAAAGCGGCTACTAACCACGCTGTGAGTTTTGTTAGCAAATTAGCGCTGCCTACACTACCAAACAGCGTCTGCGAACCGCCTGCACCAAATGACGCGCCTATGTCCGCGCCTTTGCCCTGCTGCATCATGATTAGGCCAATAATGCCCAATGCCACTAACAGATGACCCACCAAAATAATTTGTTCCACTACGCCCTCCCAGCACTTGCTGCGCTGGCAATTTGCCAAAAACTCTTGGCATCTAGTGAAGCCCCCCCAACGAGGGCCCCGTCAATATTATCGCACCCAAACAACACACCTGCATTCTCGGGTTTTACACTTCCCCCATAAATAATGGGAATTCCCGCTCCAGCAGCACCGTAGTGCTCCTGTAGGCGCCTTCGTATCAACCCGTGCATAGCTTCCGCCTGACCGGGTGTTGCCGTGTGCCCTGTACCGATCGCCCAAATTGGCTCGTAAGCCACTACCAAGCGGTCACAGGGCACGTGCGCCAAGGAGCCCAATAACTGCTCACTCACCACCTCGTCTTGCTCACCCGCCTCACGTTGCTCAAGGGCCTCACCAACACAAACCACCGGATGGAGTCCTTCTGCGGCAGCCAATCTCGCTTTAATCGCCACCTGCGCATCGGTCTCACCGTGCAGTGACCGTCGCTCAGAGTGGCCAATAATGATGTAGTGACACCCCAATTCCGCGAGCATCTGACTCGCCACCTCACCGGTAAAAGCACCTTCGACTTGCTCAGCGCAATTTTGCGCCCCTAGCAATAGACCCTCAAAGGCCTCACTCACCGCGCCCAAATAGGGTGCGGGCGGACACAGAACCACGTCGACCTTTGACAACTGCGGCAGCCCTCGCCACTGCTGTGAAAACTCTGCGATCAATGCCAAGCTGCCATGCATTTTCCAGTTGGCAATGACTAGTCCCGCCATCAGACTGACTCCGGCCAAATCAGGCGCGCGAGGATAGCTGAAGCCCCTCGCGACCGCAAGCGCCCCAAGCCCACAGGCCGCACCTCAAGCACGCCGAATCACATTAGCGACCTGTTCAGCTAGCTGTTGAATTTCAGCTGCGTCATCACCTTCCACCATAACTCTAATCACTGGCTCAGTGCCTGAGGGTCGCAGCAACAGCCTTCCCCGCCCCTCCAAGGCGCTCTCCACCTCACGACAAATTGCGGACACCGGGTTATCACCCGCCAAATCAAGGGGAGTCTCAGGCAACGGCACGTTAATCATAATTTGGGGCAGCCGCTTCATTCCCGACAGTAAATCAGCCAATGACCTGCCACTGGCAACAATCGCCTTGAGTACTTGCAGTGCAGCAACAACACCGTCCCCCGTAGTCGTGACATCCCCACAGATCAGATGCCCTGAAGACTCACCTCCTAGCTGCCAACCCTCTGCAGCCATGCGCTCACGTACGTATCGATCACCAACCTTCGTTCTGGCTAATTGAACACCCTGCTCTCCCAGGGCGATTTCCAGACCCATATTGGACATTTGCGTGCCCACCACCCCTGAGTCGGACTGCCCGACAGCAAGACGATGCATTGCCAGAACGTAAAGCAAGGCATCACCATCAACGAGAGACCCGTCGGCATCGACAAACAGAACGCGATCACCGTCACCATCAAAAGCGATCCCAAAATCAGCTCCACTCTCGACAACTTGCTGACTCAGTAACGCCGTTGCCGTGGAGCCCACACCTTCGTTAATATTAAACCCATCCGGCTCAGCACCGATCACAGTGACGTTTGCACCCAGCTCACGAAACACAGCGGGTGCCACGTGATACGTCGCGCCGTGGGCGCAGTCGAGTACGATATTTAGGCCTTTTAGCGTGTATTGTCCGGGCAAGGTCGCTTTGCAAAATTCAATATACCGGCCCGCGGCATCGCCCAGTCGCGTTGCTTTACCCAACTGCGCAGAATCCACGGTTTGCATCGGAATATCGAGCGCAGCCTCAATAGCCAGCTCTAATTCGTCGGATAACTTTGCACCAAGCCCCGAAAAAAACTTGATCCCATTATCGTAGTAGGGATTATGAGAAGCGCTGATAACGATGCCTACGGCCGCATTCTGGCTACGCGTCATCATGGCAATAGCCGGCGTGGGCAGCGGACCCAGCAATTTCACATTGGCGCCGGCAGCCACGAGACCCGCCTCAAGCGCAGATTCAAACATATAGCCCGACACCCGCGTGTCCTTGCCAATGATAACCGACACTTTTTCTGCTGATCGCTCTGAGAACACTCGGCCGCAAGCCCATCCCAATCGCAGCATGAAGTCTGGCGTAATAGGCGTTTCCCCAACACGGCCGCGAATACCATCGGTTCCAAAATACTTTTTATTCACATCGAGGCCTCTGCACAAGCGGTCATCATGGCGACAGCGTCCATTGTTTCAACCACATCGTGAACCCGCAAAATATGAGCGCCCCCAATCATGGCCATCACTGCTAGCGCCAAACTTGCGGGTAAACGTTGCGACGTGTCGCGGTCGAGAACGGAGGCTATCATGGACTTACGCGACAAGCCCACCAGCACGGGTTGTCCGAGTGCGGCGACCTCAGATAAGCGACTCAGTAAAGTGAAGTTGTGCTTGGGTGTTTTGCCAAACCCAAAACCGGGATCGAAAATTAACCGGTCGCGCGGAATTCCTGCAGCGCTGCAGGCGGCTGCTCGTTGCCCAAGAAATTGAGTGACCTCCGATACCACGTCGCGATACTGGGGCACCACTTGCATGGTCAGTGGGTCGCCCTGCATGTGCATTAAGCAAATGGGCAGTCCCGTTTTGGCTGCGGCTTCTACAGCCCCATCCCGACCCAAGGCGCGAACATCGTTGATCATACCGACACCAGCCTCTGCCCCGGCCAGCATAACGTTTGGTGTGCTGGTATCCAGAGATACTTCAATGTCGAAACGGTCCTTGATGCAAGCGATGGCCCCAAGAACCCGATCCATCTCCTGTTGTTCTGATACTGCAAGCGCACCCGGCCGGGTGGATTCGCCGCCAACATCCAAAAAAGAGGCGCCGGCCAACACCATAGTCTCAGCGACGCGGCATAAGGCATCCAAATTCAAAGCCGAACCACTAAAAAGAGTCCCGCCGTCTGAAAAGGAATCGGGCGTTACGTTGAGTATCCCCATGACCAGGGGCTGCCTCAGTGAGAATTCCCGGCCAGGGCACACCAATCGTGTGGGCCCGCAGCCCGGAGTTGTCATGGCGTCAGCAGTAAATTAATGCTCGCCAGCAGGATCACCGATGGGACCCACAGAATCCGTGGACGACGCAGCTCCACCACCGTCAGTTTGACTTCCGCCAGAATCGCCCCAGTCCGCAGGCGGACGTGGCTCTCTGTCGTTCATAATATCGTCAATCTGCTCTGCATCAATGGTCTCGTACTGCATGAGCGCCTCGGCCATCACGTCAAGCTTTTTGCGGTTTTCTTCAAGAATCTGATGTGCGCCCTGATAGCACTCATCAATAATATTTCGGACTTCTTGATCGATGGCACGTGCCGTATCGTCTGACATGGCTTTAGCCGGCTGCCCAGCACTGCGACCCAAAAATACCTCTTCACCACCCTCGTCGTACATCAACGGCCCCATCGCCGGCGAGAGACCCCACTTAGTGACCATATTACGGGCGATTTCTGTCGCACGCTGAATGTCATTGGATGCGCCCGTAGTGATCCCCTCAGGGCCTAATGTCATTTCCTCAGCAACACGCCCACCGAACAAACTGGTGATTTGACTCACAATGTGGCGGCGACTGTGACTGTAACGATCTTCCTCAGGGAGAAACATCGTGACACCAAGTGCCCGGCCACGGGGGATAATGGACACCTTGTACACTGGGTCATGTTCGGGCATCAGTCGACCAACAATAGCGTGACCCGCTTCATGATAGGCTGTGTTCAGCTTCTCCTTTTCTGACATCACCATAGAGCGCCGCTCTGCACCCATCATGATTTTATCTTTTGCCAGCTCAAACTGCTGCATACCCACCATGCGCACCCCTGAGCGCGCCGCAAACAACGCAGCCTCATTCACTAGGTTGGCAAGGTCTGCACCCGAAAAGCCCGGGGTACCTCTCGCAATCTTCGACGGCTCAACGTCTTCTCCTAGTGGCACCTTGCGCATATGCACTTTTAAAATATGCTCGCGCCCACGTATATCGGGCAAACCCACCACAACCTGGCGGTCAAACCGGCCCGGACGCAGTAAAGCCGGATCCAGCACATCGGGCCGGTTAGTCGCAGCAATGACAATCACGCCATCGTTGGCCTCGAATCCGTCCATCTCCACCAGCAGCTGGTTGAGTGTCTGCTCGCGCTCATCGTGTCCACCACCAAGCCCTGCGCCGCGATGACGACCCACCGCATCGATCTCATCGATAAAGATAATGCATGGCGACTGCTTTTTAGCTTGCTCGAACATATCGCGGACCCGGGAAGCACCCACGCCAACAAACATTTCAACAAAGTCTGAACCCGAGATTGAGAAGAAAGGGACCTTCGCCTCACCGGCGATTGCCTTTGCCAGCAGCGTTTTACCGGTTCCCGGCTGTCCGACCATCAAAATCCCCCGGGGAATCCTGCCGCCTAACTTTTGGAATCGGCTGGGGTCTCGGAGATATTCAACTAATTCTTGTACGTCTTCTTTGGCTTCATCGACCCCCGCCACATCGGCAAAGGTGGTCGTTATTTGATCTTCGCCCAACAGCTTGGCTTTGCTCTTACCAAAACTCATGGGGCCACCACGGCCGCCACCGCCGCCTTGCATCTGGCGCATGAAAAACATGAATACGGCAATGATGATAAGGATTGGGAAACTAGCGACCAGCAACTGCGTCCAGACGCTTTGCTGCTCAGGCTTTCGACCCTCGACCTCCACGCTGTGTGTCAGCAGGTCATCCATTAGCTTGGGATCTTCGACCATGGGGCGAATGGTTTCGAAGCTAGACCCGTCATAACGCTCTGCGCTGATCGTAAGGCCGTCAACGACGACCTTGCGAATTCGGTCGTTATTGATTTCCTCGATAAAACTGGAATACCCAACCTGCTCGGTAGCGCCCTGCATACTGAAGTTGTTGAATACAGAGAGCAGGACCGCCGCAATAACGAGCCAGAGAAGCAGATTCTTCGCCATGTTGTTCAAAACTTTATCCTCACTCAAAACACTGGGACACGCAAAGTGTCGATATTAGGTACTACGTTGGGCCGCCGCGACTAGATTTCAAGCCCTTATCGAGACTGACAGCGACCACCCTATGCTCTCAGGCTACGCGTATCACACTAAAACCACGCCGCTATTGCCCTTTAAATCCTGAGGCAACCAGATAAACCTCACGAGATCTTGGGCGAGAGGCCTCGGGCTTACGGGTTAAAACACGATTAAAATTCTGCCTGGCAGTACCCATAACAGCCTCGAACCCTTCCCCCTGAAAGACCTTACTCACCAACGTGCCCCCTTCCTTAAGGGTCTGGGTTGCCAAATCCAACGCCAACTCAACCAGATACATCGACCGCGGTTGATCGACCGCGCTGACTCCGCTCATATTGGGCGCCATATCTGACAAGACAACGTCAACCGGGCTCTCTCCAAGTAAATCTAGCAAAGCTTCAAACACTGCCTCGTCGGTGAAATCACCCAGTATGAACTCAACATCGGCAAGGCTATCCATTGGCAGGATATCACTGGCAATGACCCGGCCACGATCACCCACCATTTCAATCGCTACTTGGGACCAGCCGCCGGGCGCTGCCCCCAAATCCAAAACCGTCATACCCGGTTTAATCACCCGATCACGGTCATTAATCTCTTTCAACTTGTAGCAAGCTCGCGAGCGGTAGCCCTCTTTCACTGCACGCTGCACGTAGAGGTCGTCGCGATGCTCTTTCAGCCATGCGCGACTCGAAGAACGTTTCTTAACCATAGGTGGAGGACTCTCATCACAGTCTGACGTACACTATACGGCCCCGAGTATAGATGACCACGATGGAAAGCGAGCGCAAAACCCCAAAAACCTCACTGAGCAACACGGTGCTCCGGCAATATCGGGCCATTGCCCACAAGCTCAACCCCGTCGTGCGTGTCGGGGGTAATGGCCTGAGCCCCAACGTCCTGGCAGAGGTTGATAGAGCCCTGGGCGACCACGAGCTCATCAAAATAAAAATCGCAGTCGGTGACCGCGATCTTCGAGACGCGCTGATAGAGCAGTTGTGCCAAACGACCCAAGCCCAGTTGGTACAACGCATTGGCAATACGGCGACGCTGCTGCGTCGTAACCCCCAAGCAGATCCACGAAAATCAAATCTACAAAGAACGCTGTAGCGTTGTTTTAAGAACCAACACTCGAGTTCTTACAACGAATGGCAAAAGGCTGAATCAGCCAATTGCCCGCTCGCCTCACTGGCCATGGCTTGTTATAGGACAAGAGGTAAGCGCGGCTAAAACAGCACACTGACTATCTGAAAAACAAGCAGTGACAATAAATAGGCCCCCACGAGATAACTCAAGAGCATACTAAGCGCTAAGCGGGTTGAGCCCTCCCGCGCCAGAATTACCACGGTAGAAACACACTGCAGGGCAACCGCAAAAAACACCAACAACGCGACGCCAGAACCCAGTGGCAAACCGCTCGCTTGGATATGATCGACCAGAGGCAACATATTTTCCTCCGACCCCTCGATACCAAAAATAGTACCCAAGGTCCCCACAAAGACCTCTCGAGCGAGAAAGCTCGTTAAAATCGCGATCCCATAACGCCAGTCCAGCCCCAAGGGCGCAAAAACGGGTTCCACGAAATGCCCAAGGGTTCCAAGCCAGGACTGCCCAAGATCAGCCCCACTATTTGGAAAGTAACCTAGCACCCAAACGACCATCGTCACCGCAAGAATGATCTTGCCTGCCTGCGTCACGAATTGCTGACAACGATTCCAGGCGTTGCGTAGCAACGGCTTGGCCGTTGGCAGTCGGTAGGGCGGCAGCTCAAGCACAAAGGGCTGCTCTGACTGCTTATTTTTTGATGCTTTACTCACAAAACCCGTCACCAATAGCGCCACAAGCATGCCAAAAAAATATATGGCGAAGAGCGCCAAGCCCTGCCAACCGACTAGACCAAATAAAACCGTGTCGCCGGGAATAAATGTGGCTATCAACAGGGCATAAACAGGCAGCCGTGCCGAGCACGGCATGAGCGGAATCGCCAAGTAAGTCATCATTCTTTGGCGGGGCGAATCGACGGAACGCGCAGCATAAATCGCTGGAATCGCACAGGCGACACCCGACAGCAGAGGGATAAAGCTTTTACCGGTCAGACCGAACACTCTGAGCGGACGGTGACAAATAAGTGCGGCTCTGGCGAGATAGCCCGAGTCCTCCATGATGCCTATGACCAACGTCAATACAAAGATTTGAGGGACGAACACGAGAAAAGCTCCGACACCGCCAAACAAAGCATCGGCCACAAAGTCAGCGATAATTTTATTGGGTATTAAGGGAACTACAGCCTGACCCAAACTGGAAACCAGTGACTCAACCGCATCCATAACTGGCGCCGACCAAGTAAAAATGGACTGGAAAAATAGAAACATAATGGCAAAGAACGCCAAACCACCCAGTGCGGTACTGAGAAAAAAACGATCCAGCCTAAGCTGTGAGTTGATCAGTACATCGCCCTTTGGGCTAAATTTTGCCGCCAATTGCTGGGCTGTGCCGCGTAAAATTTCGTTAGGAGATTCACGCCAATTGCGGACGGTAGTCATAGAGGGACTAGCGCCATCTCGCAGGCACTCAACTAAAGGTTCAAAACCCTGACTCTCCCTAGCGGAGACCGAAATCACGGGAACACCTAGGGCCTCTGAAAGTCCAATCGGGTCGAATTGCAGCTGATTATCCCTGATGACATCGGACATATTTGCCAAAATCGTCACAGGTTTTTGGTGACGTTGGCACTCTCTGATCACCTGCAGGATGAAATGCAAACACTTTTCCAGCCGAGTGGCGTCGGCAACGCACAGAACATGGCAGACGTTATCGTCTGCTAACGCCTCATTGAGAAAGCTCACCGCGATGGCTTCTTCACCTGAAATAGGCTCTAGGGAGTAAGTTCCCGGAAAATCGACGAGCTCGGTGTCCGTTAGGCTAACCATCGGACCGCTGGCCACATCGACTGTAATACCCGGGTAATTGGCGACCCGCTGGCTCAAGCCCGTCAGGCGATTGAATAGCGAACTTTTCCCTGAATTTGGACTGCCGAGAAGTAGCACCCGCCTCATGCTGAGGCCTCCACAGGATTATTGACCGCGACAAATACCGCCGTTGCGATCTCCCTATCTAAGGAAAATACTGAGTTACTGATGCCGTAAACTCGAGGGGCCCCAAAGCCTGGATTTAATAGGCAACGTACCCGAGCACCCGGCTGAAAACCAAATTCCATGACTCTCCCTTGGTAGGACACCGACAAGGTGTCACCGAAACCCGTGACAGTGGCGGCTTCTCCGGGACGCAGGTCCCAGAGTGCTTTTGCAACGGAGGCATTCTTCATAGGGCACAGCACTTAATGAGAAAGAGAATCAATACAGGCTATCGACAAAGTCGGCCAGATTCAAATCAAGGGCGCTTAAATGTGTTGCACGCGCTCGATTTCGTAGTAAATATCACCGCTAGGAGCCTTTACCACCACCTCATCGCCCTCACTCTTTCCTACTAAAGCCCGCGCAATAGGAGAGCTGACAGAAATCAGATTGGCCTTAACATCAGATTCGTCCTCACCCACAATTCTGTAAGTGACCGGGTTGTCATTTTCTGTATTCACGAGATCAATCGTCGTCCCAAAAATAACTTTTCCAGTATTGGGAATTGCACTGACGTCAATGATTTGAGCGTGAGAAAGTTTGTGTTCGATATCTTGAATGCGCCCCTCGGCAAAGCTCTGCTGCTCCCTGGCCGCATGATACTCAGCATTTTCCTTGAGATCACCGTGCTCACGCGCCTCTGCAATGGCTTGTATTATTCTCGGGCGGTCTTCGCGTTTAAGCCGGTCTAACTCGTGTCTTAACGACTGCTCTCCGGCAACGGTCATGGGCACTTTATTCATGCGGTAATGCTCTCGTGTAAATCCTGCAACCTTCTTACAGAAATGTCAGTTTCCTGCTCAAGCGCCATACAGACTGCCTCTGCTGCCGCTAATGTCGTCGTATAAAAAACTCGGTGCTGCTCAGCGCTCGCGCGGATTGGGGCGGAATCCTGAATAGCGGTTCTCCCCTCCGTGGTATTCACCACCAAGCTTGCCTCGTCGTTTTTTATCAGATCGACGATGTGAGGTCGACCCTCACGAACTTTATTGATCCGGCGTACTTGCAAACCTGCCGATTCCAGAGCCAGCGCCGTGCCACCTGTAGCCGCCAGAGTGAAGCCACGCTTGACCAAACGTCTGGCTACGTCAACAGCGGCAGGTTTATCGACATCCCGCACACTAAAAAGTGCAAGACCCGACTGGGGCGGCTCGTCGCCCGCCCCAAGCTGCGCTCTGGCAAATGCCGCCGCAAAAGTGTCTCCAGTTCCCATCACTTCACCCGTCGACTTCATTTCAGGGCCCAAAATGGGATCAATTCCGGGAAATTTATTGAACGGCAATACCGCTTCTTTCACCGCAAAGTAAGGTGGCACCACTTCACGAGTCACACCTTGTTCAGCGAGTGACTGACCCGCCATGCAACGTGACGCTATCTTCGCGAGTGAAATACCCACCGCTTTTGAAACGAAGGGAACCGTCCTAGATGCCCGAGGATTGACTTCAATAACGTAAATTTCATCGTCTTGGTAGGCGAGCTGCACATTCATAAGCCCGCATACCCCAAGTTCGATGGCCATCGCACGAACCACATCTCGCATTTGGTCTTGGACTTCAGCTTCGAGGCTGTACGGTGGCAATGAGCAAGCAGAATCTCCCGAGTGCACACCCGCCTGCTCAATATGCTGCATGATCGCGCCTATCACGACCGTCTGACCATCACTAACCGCATCGATATCAACCTCGATAGCAGCACTGAGAAAACTATCAAGAAGAACCGGTGAGTCCTCAGAGACTCGCACTGCATCACGCATGTAGCGCAATAGATCTTCTTCCCGATAAACAATCTCCATGGCGCGGCCACCGAGCACATAAGACGGACGGACGACCAGCGGGTAACCAATTTTCGATGCGGCTTCGATAGCCTCATCAACGCTGCGCACGGTAGTGTTTTCTGGCTGGCGCAAACCCAGCTTCTGGATCATATGTTGAAAGCGCTCTCGATCTTCAGCTCGATCAATCTGATCAGGGGTTGTACCAATAATAGGCACACCCGCGCTTTCCAGAGCCCTTGCCAGCTTCAGAGGTGTCTGCCCACCAAACTGGACGATAACACCCTCCGGCTTTTCTAAATCAACAATTTCCAGAACGTCTTCAAGGGTTACCGGCTCAAAATAGAGGCGATCCGACGTGTCGTAATCTGTCGACACGGTCTCGGGGTTACAGTTAACCATGATGGTTTCATAGCCGTCCTCACGCATAGCGAGGGCGGCATGGACGCAGCAATAGTCGAACTCAATTCCCTGACCAATACGGTTGGGCCCCCCACCAAGCACCATGATTTTGCGGCGATTACTGGGCGCAGCCTCACACTCCTCCTCGTAGGTGGAATACATATAAGCCGTGGAAGTCGCAAACTCTGCCGCGCAGGT
>JAQXAF010000081.1 GCA_029253085.1 Luminiphilus sp.
ATCCATCGCCAAACCAGAGAAATTTTCTTCTCAGACTTGTACTGTACTCACTTAACTTCAGAGACCACATAGATGCTGCCCACACAAACATTGCCTGATTGGTCTCGTGCTCACGGCGCACCACTGTTCAGAGCACTGCTGCGCCATCGACCTGAAGACTTTCAAGTTACTGAGGAACTGGGCTGGGAGGTCAGCAACGACGGGGAGCATGACTACCTATTTATTGAAAAAATCGGAGCTAACACTCAATGGGTCGCTAAGCAGTTGGCGCAATACGCTGAAGTTCCGGTAAGAGATGTTGGTTTTGCTGGACTGAAAGATCGACACGCCATCACTCGACAATGGTTCAGTGTGCCCCGGTGGAATTCTCCTGACTGGAGTCAGCTCAACTTGGAGGGTATAAAGATTCGCTGCCTTGAGCGGCACCGAAGGAAGCTGCGTCGTGGTGCACACCAAGGAAATGCATTTGCGATTATCCTGCGATGCGAAACTGATGTAGACGTTAGCCGCATAACAGAGCGTATTAATCAGCTAAAGACAGTTGGTGTACCCAACTACTTTGGCGAACAGCGCTTTGGTCGCAATGGAAGCAATCTCGGACTGGCTGAACAATGGGCTGGGGGCAAGCGCTTACCTCGAGAGAAGCGTGGCCTCGCGATTTCCACGATTCGCTCCTTTACTTTTAATACGGTTCTTTCCAAGCGCGTTGCCCAGTCAACATGGAATCAGTTGCAACCCGGCGATAAAGCCAACCTTGAGGGCTCTGGAAGTTTTTTTGATTTGCCCGATATCGATGCCAACCTGATTGATCGGTGCCAAAGCATGGACATACATCCCTCTAGCGTTCTGGTGGGTGACGGGTCAAATTTTACACCTGAACACTGGCAAACAGCGCTAGCCAAAGCGCGCGTAAACGAGGGGCAGCGCAGTCTAAGACTCAAAGTGACTGATCTCACTATGGAAGTGGTGGCGACTCGTGTTGCACTCACTTTTTCCCTTGGTCGCGGCGCCTATGCCACTGCCGTCCTTCGTGAGCTGTGCACATGGTAGTTTGGGAGACCATTATCCCCGCCTGGATGTTCGTCAACAAACTTCAATACGCTGCAGGATCTCTTGGCAAAAACACCCGCCTATTTGGATTATCATGGGCACCGTGATCACACGCTTTTTCAAACATTTCACCCGAGGGTAATACTGTGCAAGCACTACAACTGAGCAACTTTGGGGCTAGCAACTTATTGCTGGTCGATAACGTGCTACCCGAACCGCAAGAACACGAAGTTGTCGTGCGGCTTGGGGCGGCTTCTTTAAACCCTCGGGACAGCCAGATAATCGCAGGGCAATTTACTAACGCTGTGGACTTTCCATTGATCCCCCTCTCCGATGGCGCAGGCACCGTCACTGCGGTGGGCGCAGCAGTAACCCGTTTTAATGTAGGGGACACCGTGACCACCTTGTTCTTTCCCAACTGGCATTCAGGTGAGGCATTCGCGGGAGAGCGAGCCGTATCTACAGGGCTAGAAGTGCCCGGAGCAGCCCGGGAAGTCGGCATTTTTCATGAGGACACCCTAGCGCGCTCTGCCCCACACTTATCCGCCGCCGAAGCGGCATGCTACCCCTGTGCAGGCCTAACGGCTTGGTCGGCCCTCTTCGACAAGTCATGTATCACTAAAGGCAGCTGGGTTCTCATTCAAGGAACGGGTGGCGTGGCGACTATGGGTATTCAGCTGGCAAAAGCCGCGGGTGCCAAGGTCATTGTCATTTCTTCCAGCCACGACAAACTTGCAAAGGCACAAGGACTCGGTGCAGATCATTTAATTAACTATCTCGAGAACCCTGATTGGGGCCAACAAGCGTTTGAATTATCAGGGCACGGTGTCGATGCCGTCCTCGAAATTGGAGGCACTGCTACCCTTGAAAATTCACTCAATGCCATTCGTCATGGTGGCCACATTAATATTATTGGTTACATGGCGGGTATCGAAATGGGTATCACTGTATTCCCGCTGATCATCAAAAATGCTAACTTTCACGGCATAGGAACGGGCAATCGAGACAGCTACGAAAGTCTTATGAGTTTTGTGGCAGACCACCGTCTCCACCCTCCGATTCACCAGCGCTTTCCGCTGAATAAGCTGCAGCAAGCGCTAAATACGCTAGATACCGACAGTCCCTTTGGTAAAGTTATTATCGACATCGCGGCACCCTGAATCCAGATATACGTAAAGTGCAGGCGATAGATTGTGTACTGACCGACTCAGAATCTATTGAAACTGCCGCTAGCAGATTAGGTTACAGCGATCAAAGAGCCTTCACTAGAGCGTTAAAAATTGGGGGGGACAAGTCTACCGGCTATAGGAGCCGCTTCAAATCCAACTGAGTGATTCCCAGGAAAGGCAAAAACCGCCAGATAAAGGTGGTGCGGAAATTATTGGCAGGCTTCTACCCCCCGCCCCTGACACACATGCATACCTAACTCGAGAATCCTCGGCAGCGTTTGCCATCGCTTCGACCGGTAACAAAAGTAAACCTGCAAACACAAAGGTATGATCAGGAGGCTTTTGCTACCTTAAGGTAATTTACCGGGGACACGCCGTACCATTTTTTAAATGCATTAGAAAACGCGCTCGGATCTGTGTAGCCAAGTTCGTAACCGATTTGCGCGATTGGGCGATTACAACTCAGTTGATTTAACGCATGGCTTTTTCTCGCGTTTGAAAGCAGCTCCTGGAAACTCGTGCCTTCAGCTTTGAGGCCTCGTTGTAGCGTTCTGACTTCTACGTTTAGCGCCGTAGCAATTGCTTGCTGAGAGGTGTTGCCGCCCACTACTCGAGTGATAAGCAGCCACTCCACCCGACGCTTCCACCCAGAGGATTTTAGTGTTGTCAGCTGCTGCCTCGCTAAAACTTCATGAGCCCGGGCGAGTCTCTCGTTGGAATTGGCTCTTTCATGACGCAGAATCGAGGTGTTCCACCATGCCCTACACACGGGTGCAGACCATGTAATCTCATCACCAAAACACTCGTACCAAGGTTCAGGGTCGTCGGGCTTGCTCTGCGTCAGTTCCACAGCAAAGTGCCGCCGCCCTTCAAGAAGCACGTTTTGACACAGCGCCACTAGGCCCGCTGCCATAAAATCCTCGTAAATAGGGCTTACCAAACGCGGTTTGCAATCTACAGTTTGCACGTGGGCGACTGCATGCCGATTACCATATGCTTTAAAATCGGCTGACATGCTGGAGTCTATTAAGGACGAAAAACATGCTATCCGCTTAAGCGCCGCTGCAGGTGTTTCGCTTAAAGCGACGGACCACTTAAACGCCGTATTCGCCAATGGCTCTACGTGCTGACCAACGTAAAGGCCAAAGTCTTTGCGATCAACGAGTTGGGAAGCCGCAACAAGCAGCCGCTCCATCAGGTCTAGCCGCAGCCGAAACCCTGGAGTCATTAGATCTTCGAGACAAATACCCAACTGAGACAACAGCGGTTCATGGTTAGCGCCTAATTGCTCCAATGCGACGCACACCCTCACGGCCGAGTGTCGCCAAACAGTAGGGGTGTCATTAACCAGATCGATCATCTATGGGCTCTGGACTTCAGGCCGATAGTGCACAGTGACAGGTGCCGTCAAACCGATACTGGCCACAAAAGTTGGTTTGCTAAGGGTTTAAGAGTAAGCATTCAAAGCACCAAAAACGACCAGCAAGGCATTGCAAAAGTGCTGCCGCTGAGACGCGCTCAAACTGTCAGCTCGATCGTAAATAGACGCCGATATTGAATCAACCGGGCTCATGAGTCCTTGTAATATTTCAAAAGCGACCGCGCTGTGTCCTTGGAAATAGGCCTCAAGCGTTTGCCTCGGCACCCCATCAAAAGCCAGATGGCAATGCATGAACGCATCCTTTACTGCTTTGTCTGGATCAGCAGGTAACATGAGCGCCAATATGGCCAAGTCAATTTTATCTCTCGCGTTCTCCGGACTAAAGAGTTCGCCGTAATTGGCTTGTACTGGCTTTGAATTTGTTAAGAATGTCGCAGCTTTATTCATGTTTGTACCGTCACATAGACCAGACGCATTGGGTTAGGTTTTGGGCGACAACTTATTGTGATTTTACGACGCCGACAAACCGCTACACCTTCTCGCATCTAACGCTGCGATAACCCTTTAAAACACGAGCAAAAGCGTAATTTTATGTGACCTATATCACACGTAATAAGCGCACTTTTAAGCCGGGTTACCACGCGCTTCGCCAAAGGAAATCAAAGTTGCTGAAAAGCGACAGGCATATTAGGCTTGTCGTTAAATGATAAAGCAATATAAGGAAAGAATTTTTTGCTGCACAGCTCAAACAGTCGAACGGTTTGGCGACACAGCGCGTTACGGGCTTGCGTACTCCTGGAAGAGCTGGGCGGCGATGTTGATGCTTTTCTCGACGCGTTTGACCTGTCGTTAAATCAGTTGTTAACGGTGGGATTTCGCGTTCAAACTAACGTCTTTAACCTGATGTTGGCCCAATGCCAAATTGAGACTGGACACGAGGACTTTGGTGTCCTCGCCGGACAAACAATACCGATCACCAATTCAGCACTCGGGGTCGCTGTAAGAGCCAGCGCCAATGCGCTCGAGGGCATTAATCGCTTCAAGAAGTATGCTCCCGTCATAGAAAGCGGCACCGTGTTCACCATCAAGCAACACAACGGCACGCATATCGTGACTATTCGCGGCTGGAACAGCCAATGGAACCCAGCGATGCAGGACGCATTAGTATCGAGTGTTTGTCTCGCCGCAGAGCACCTAACCCCTAAGGATTGCAAGCCCCGGTATCTTAAGCTGTTACAAACCGAGCCCACTAACCCAGCCACCTGGTATGACTGCCTTTCTAAGAGGATTGAATGGGGTGCACAGGACGTTGAAATTGCGTGGGACAGCGAAGCGCTGCTGCACCCGCGACTACTTGCCGACGAGTCAACCGCGCTGTTAAACGACGCGTTGATGGAGCCTCAGCTGCAGCAAGTTGTTCGAGCCAGCTTGTACCACCGAGTCGAATCGCAAATCTCCCAGCATATGAAGTCAGGGATCCCGACACCGGATTTAGTCGCCAGCGACCTCTCCATGGGAACGAGAACACTGCAACGTCTCCTCAAAGAGGACGGCACGAGCTTCAAGGAGATTTTAACATTGCTTCGTCAAGAGCATGCTAAAAGTTTACTCGACACACGAGAACCCATTGCTCAGATAGCATCTAGGCTAGGATATGAGGATCCAGCGACCTTCTCCAAAGCTTTTAAGGCTTGGTTCGGACTGTCACCGTCGGACTACCTCGCGGACAAAAAAAACACGTGAAAAATATTTTTTTAGGGATATACCAGGGGCAATTCGTGCTGGTCAGCTTCACCCCTAATTAGCTACGTGACTTTTTCGTAGCAAAAGACCCTGGCCTCAACGGTTGTTTTATTGCGCGCTCTGGGACTTCCTGTACTCCGCTGGCGACACACCAAACCAAGCTTTAAATGCCGCTGAAAATGCACTCTGATCCCGGTAACCTAAATCGGCAGAGATACCCCCAATCGGCTGCCCCATGGAGAGGAGTTGCAAGGCCTGTTCCTTACGAACGTCGGTTAGCAGATTACGAAAGCTCGTGCCTTCAGCCTTAAGACTGCGCTGCAATGTTCTGATTTCCAAACCTAGACCTTTGGCTATCACTTTCTGAACAGCATCACCCTGTGCAAGCCGCTCCCTGACCAATGCTTTGACCCGCGCGACTAAGCAGGCGCTATTTTCCCGACTTTGCAGTGCTAGCTCAAAGTTCGCAGACGCTACACGCTCGTTGTGGGCAGGCCTAACCCTGTGAATTGCCGCTGTTTCCCACCAAACCTTCGATTCAGCGGCACCCCAGGTTATTTCATCTCCAAAAAATTCATACCACGGAGTCACATCGTCCGGCGCCTCTCTTTGCACCTCAATTCCAACATACCCTTTGTTCGGGGCTAAGAGGAAACGTCCCATTTGAACCACGCCAGTGATGAGCAAGTCTTCGCGAAAATATTTGATTGGCTCAGGCCAAGCTTCTACGCATGACCCAAATACAAAGGCGGAAATATCTCCGCTCAACTCGAATCCGATTGTCAAGGACGAGTCAACGATGTTTACAAGTTCTATAAATCGAGCAAACGCACTCTTAGCCGACCGACTAGAAACGAGCGCATTTTCAATGGGCGAATTGCCAAATATAGGCTGGTGCATGTTGATGTAAAGACCCAAGTCTTCTCGGCCCGTTGCGGTGACACAGGCCAAAACTAACCGCTGATATGCTTCGAGTGAGATCCGCGAGCCCGGTGTTTGTAACTCGGATATTTCAAGGCCAATACGCTTCAAAATAGGGAGAGCATCTGCTCCGAGCTGCTCAGTACCCTCACACACCTTCAAAGCAGCATGGCCCCAAACGCTATGAGAAGCTTCTGGTTCATTTAAAGGGCTTGTCATAGCGAATTAGGCCTCACCCGATTTACAACAATAGACATTACTTGAGGGGGGACAGGCTCCCACTCACCGAGGACTCTAGCTAACGACAAGCACGCAGCCACTGAGCCCACCTGACGCTGTAAACATGTTACGCGTAAGCGTCAGTCATGCCATTTGAGTATCGGTTGCTTCCCCCGAGATAGCGAGGAATTGGGCGTCAAAAATATACTGAAATACGACAAAATTACCGCAGAAGGCGCCTTTAAAAGTCATTCATTAGGTCCGCTCCAGCGAACAAAGCGAAGACCCTCTCTCCCAGTTGTCAGACCGCTCGGCGTTGCATTGATTAACATTTCCACACCCGTGTTGCCTCTTTAAATGATAATGATTATCATTAGCATAATTAAGGTAGCCGACGTCCTGGGAGACATCGTGGAATATAATCACCTGAGAGTTTCATTTTTAGACCAAAAGCTAGTCGAAAAACTCTGTCAATCCTATGGTGCTGCAGACAGCGCTTACCAAAGCTACTCAGACTGCGGCCTGGCGTATTTTCGACGCGATATGGCAGAGGCCGCATTTCTAGAGTTTGGAGGTGCCTTACAAATTTGTCATTTTCAAGTATCCAAACGGGCCACTAGATCTTGGCAATGGGCAACTCGGATGGTGGAAAGTACCAACAAACTGGTTGTTACGCTCAATGAGATTCGTTGCCAAGATCTGATCGCCCCGCTGCTCGAAAAAATAAGCAATGAGCTTCATGATTTGCTGCAATCTGAAGAGTGGGGCCAGGGAGAAGACCTAACTAGGCTGAATAACTGGTGCACTGCTATGCACTGTAAAAAGCGCCAACAGGCCATGGCAAATCTCTACAAGAACCACACTGAAAAAATGGTGATCGCGCGCACGCAACACTGACGGCTTGCGGTTTAGGCAAAGCTGTAAGTACAGCAGGAGAAAATTGCTCTAGAAGTAGTAATGCCGAGCAAAGCAGTTAGACCGTTTATTGATCGCAATTACTACCGCAAAGCACCTCAACGGGCGGAAGGTCAATTCGGTGAAGGATGCAGCGGTTTCGACAAGTCTGGTAATACGACAAGCTGATGCAGACCATGACGGGTACCGTCGGGGTTTAATGAAAGATAAAAACCATCAGGCTGCTGAAGTATCTTGGCGCATTGCCAACCCTCACCCACAGACGTCAAAGGCTCAGATAGCAATACGCAGCGTTTATTATCCCTAGCCATCCAACGTCCAGCAGCCCGCCCCTCACGGCTCACACTCCACCATCGTGTTTCGAAATATCCATCAGCGTACCAACGGGTTTCTGCCTGTACACCCGCCGTATCGAGAACTTCAGCTTTGTCTAGCACATCAGAAAATACCCATTGAATCTCTTTCGTCCCCAGCGCTCTTACTTCGTCTTGACCTTGAAGGAAATCTGAATATAACCATCCGGCCATGAGCAACGGCATCATGTAACTGAACCTTAATTGCTGACTTTGACGCTGCAAATTAGTGCCCTGTAACCTATGCATTAGCGCTTACTTTTCGATCTTCACGCGATACAAAAATCGATAAAAAGCTCTTTAGTCTCGTCCTGTAGTCCGTGTCATGCCCGGAAGAATGAACATGAAGCCACTCTTTGCGGCAACGAGAGTGCGTTGAGTTTGATTGTAGGTACAGACCCCTGGTTAACCCTTCAAGGCCCCACAAAACTCACAATCTAGATCAAGATTATAAGCGTTCAAAACAGTAACAATGAACTCCCGCCACTGAGCGCTAGGTGTCCAGATAGAATTCAGTGCCAAAACTGCATCATTCATCGATACCCCTTGAGCAATGACCCGATAGAGAAAAACAAAACTACTGGCGCGCCAATTGACCTGACAGTGAACCAAAGTATTTGCTCCCTCTGCCTGTTGCATCACCGCGGAAAATATCTCGTAATCTGCGACCGTGGGAGCCTCCCATATCACAGGAATATGAACAAACTGCATCCCAAGATCACGAACAATCCGATCCTCCCCCGGCAGGGACGTGTCATGATCTCCAAACGCAAGGTACACAATTCGCTCAACTCCAGCTTTAGA
>JAQXAF010000123.1 GCA_029253085.1 Luminiphilus sp.
GCATATAACGTCAAATCATTACTGTAGCGCTCGGTTTTGTTTAAAATGTACTATTCGTAAACGCCATGGCTGCGGGAGCTGCACATGCTGGCCGATTACGCACTGCTCTTAGCAGGCACGGTGCTCGTCAATAATTTTGTTCTTGTACAGTTTTTAGGGCTGTGCCCGTTTATGGGCGTCTCTAACAAGCTGGAAACCGCCATGGGCATGTCGGCTGCCACAACCTTTGTGCTAACTCTCGCCTCAGTTTGCAGCTACCTCACCTACACTTGGCTTTTGGTGCCGCTAGATCTCACCTATTTGCGCACCATCAGCTTTATCCTAGTGATTGCTGTCGTGGTGCAGTTCACTGAAATGGTGGTGCGTAAATCTAGCCCACTCCTCCACCGCGTCTTGGGTGTCTATCTGCCTTTGATTACTACCAACTGCGCCGTTCTTGGCGTTGCACTACTCAACATCAACCAAGCGCATAATTTCACCCAATCGTTATTTTATGGATTTGGCGCCGCGGTTGGTTTTTCTTTAGTCCTCGTATTATTCGCTGCCATGCGCGAGCGGCTTACGGTCGCCGACGTACCTGAACCCTTCCAAGGCGCCGCTATTGGCATGATCACCGCGGGGCTTGCCTCTCTTGCCTTTATGGGTTTTGCGGGGTTGGTGTAGTCATGCTGACCTTACTCCAGAGCCACCCGCTATTTGCCGCGTTGGTTGCCCTTTTAGGCTTGGGGTTAGGGTTTGGCGCGGTTTTAGGTTACGCCTCAGTGCGCTTCAGAACTGAAGGCAACCCTCTGGTCGATCAAATTAATCAGTTGTTACCGCAGACCCAATGCGGTCAGTGTGGACACCCCGGGTGTAAACCCTATGCCACCGCCATTGCTGAGGGCGGTGCGATCAACAAATGCCCGCCCGGGGGGCAGGAAACCATCGACGCCCTCGCGGACTTATTGGATATCGAGCCCCAGACCCTGGATGCGGAACACGGTGAGGAAAAAGAGCCCAACGTCGCTTACATCCGGGAGGACGAATGCATTGGTTGCACCAAGTGCATTCAAGCCTGCCCTGTTGATGCCATCTTGGGTGCCGCCAAACTGATGCACACAGTTATTGCTGATGAATGTACCGGCTGCGACCTCTGTGTCGAACCCTGTCCGGTAGATTGCATCGATATGCTTCCTCGCAAGGGCGGCATTGAACATTGGCGCTGGGACCTGCCTGAGCCCAGCGAAAATAAAAGCGGCGTCATCGCTACCGACCGAGCGGCCGCATGAACACAGTGTTTAACATGCATGGCGGCATCCACCCTAAGGAGGAGAAACACCTCTCCAATCCGGGTACGGTATTAGACGCAGGGCTACCACCATCGCTCGTCTTGCCGCTGTCCCAGCATATTGGCAAGCCCTCGAGTCTGTGTGTGGCACCCGGAGACCATGTACTGGGGGGGCAGCTTCTGGCAGAAGCCGACGGCATGGTCAGCGTGCCCCTGCATGCTCCAACATCGGGCACTGTCGTGGCGATAGAACCCAGACCCGTGCCCCATCCTTCGGCACTAAATAACCTGTGTTTACAACTCGAGTGTGATGGACAAGATCGTTGGATAGAATTCGCAGGCTGCGAAGATTGGCGTGTCGAAACACCCGACTCACTGATCTCGCGTATCCGTGCCGCCGGCGTTGCCGGTATGGGCGGGGCAGGATTTCCGACCGCCGTAAAATTGATGGCCCGAGAGCGCCTCCCACTGCAAACCTTGATCGTTAACGGCACCGAGTGCGAACCCTACATTACCGCGGATGACACGCTCATGCAGGTTGACGCAGCGGGTATTGTCGAGGGTGCGCAAATACTCGCTTACATCCTAGGTGTTAAACAAATACTGCTGGCGGTAGAAGACAATAAGCCCGCGGCACTCGAGGCCATGCAAAAAGCGGCTGAGGCTGGCGGTGATGACTGCAAAGTCATGACCTTCCCCACAAAGTATCCGTCCGGGGGCGAGAAGCAGCTCATTGAAATTCTGACCGGCAAGCAAGTACCCGCCGGAGGGCTGCCTGCCGACCTGGGCATTGTCTGCCAGAATCCGGGGACAGCTGTAGCCGCTCGAGACGCCGTCTGTTTCGGCAAGCCCCTGACAGATCGTATTGTCACTTTGACGGGTCGCGCACTAACACGCCCTGGTAACTACCGCTCTCGATTGGGGACTCCCATTGAGTATTTACTGACAGTGGCTGGCTTTGACCCCACCCAGAACCGACGACTTATTCATGGGGGACCCATGATGGGGTTTGCATTGGAGTCTGCAGCGGTTCCCATTATTAAAACAACCAACTGCATCCTCGTGCCCACTGAACAAGAACTGCCGACGCCGCCCGATGCCCAAGCCTGTATCCGCTGCGGGCTCTGTGCGGAAGCATGCCCGGCCTCCCTGTTGCCCCAACAGCTTTATTGGTATGCCCGAGCTAAAGACCAAGAACAGCTGGAGCGTCACCATTTGGCCGATTGCATTGAGTGCGGTGCCTGCTCATGGGTGTGCCCCAGTCACATACCCCTCGTTCAGTACTATCGTGCAGCCAAGGGCATGATGAGAGAGTCCAAGACCGAAAAAATACGGTCAGATCGCTCTCGAGACCGTTTTGAAGCCCGCCAGGAACGCCTTGAACGAGAAACCCTAGCCCGTGAAGCACAGCGCGCTGCGCGTCGCGCTGCCGCCGAACAAAAAGCTGCTGAAGGCGGTGCTAACGACCCCGTCGCAGCAGCTATCGCCCGAGCCAAGGCCAAAAAAGAAAGCCCGAGTGATGAGGGCGCAGACTCGTGAGTTTCCTTCGCATCACTTCGCCACATGGTCACAGCCCACTGAATACGGCGCAAGTCATGCAAGCCGTTCTATTAGCTACGCTTCCGGGCATCGCGGTTTTAACCTGGTTTTTTGGCCCAGGCACTCTGATCAATATTGTCTTTGGTGGCGCCTTGGCACTTGCGTTGGAAGCGATCGCTTTGCGACTGAGGGACCGCAACCCCCAGCGCTACCTACAAGATTACAGCGTGCTGGTGACCTCAACGCTGCTGTGTATTGCACTTCCCCCTTATGCGCCCTGGTGGCTAGTCGCGACCGGTATTTTATCGTCGGTGATTTTGGGGAAACACGTATTCGGTGGCCTCGGTTATAACCCTTTTAATCCCGCGATGGTCGGGTATGTCGTGCTGCTAATTTCATTCCCTTTACAAATGTCTAGCTGGCAAGCGCCTCGGGGCCTTGGCGAGATCCCGGGGGTCACCGAATCCTTGACCGCCCTGTTTGTCCCTGCCAGCTACGATGGCGTCACAATGGCGACGCCCCTAGACCTCCTACGCCAGAATAAAGGGCTATTACTCGACGACCTATTTAGCAGCACGCCCCAATTTAGCCAATGGGCCGGCGTGGGATGGGAATGGGTCAATATCGCTTTCCTAGCAGGTGGCGCGTGGTTAATTTACCGCGGCATATTCACCTGGCACGCACCCCTCGCCATGCTCCTCGCACTGGGGCTGTGTGCCGCCATCGGCTTTGACAGCGGCAGTTCTGAAAGCGGCGGTTCACCGTTATTCCATTGGTTGAGTGGCGCCACCATGTTTGGGGCATTTTTTATTATTACCGATCCAGTCAGCGGCGCGACCTCTAATCGCGGTCGACTCATATTCGGTGCTTTAGTCGGCGTGCTTTTGTACCTCATCCGGGTGGCGGGTAATTATCCTGACGCTCTGGCTTTCGCTGTTTTAATTCTCAACTTTGCAGCCCCTTTTATCGATCAGTACACCCAACCGGTCACTTATGGGCACAAACCCTCTAGGGAGGATGACGAATGAAGGCCGCTGGTGCTATTTCACGCTCCGCACTGTTCCTCGGTATCTTCGCGGCGCTGGCTGCAGCACTGATTGCGTGGACGTGGAACACGACAAAAGCGGATATCGAACGCTCAGTGCGCGCCGCAGAGGCGCGGCAGCTGCTAGAAATTTTTCCCGCCAGCACCCATAACAACAGCCTTATTGACGATCGTTTTACCCTCCAGCCCGACACCCCGCTGCTGGAGCTGAGGCGTGAGCGCAGCGGTTATACCGTGCGTCGTAATGACGACGTCGTAGGCGTTATTCTTCCCGCGACCGCGAGAGACGGTTACAGCGGTGATATTGAATTACTTGTTGGTGTTACTGCCGACGGAACGGTTGCGGGCGCCCGAGTCGTGTCACATAAAGAAACCCCAGGACTGGGCGATGGTATCGATATCAGAAAGTCACCGTGGATACTGAACTTTGAAGGACGCTCGCTCATCTCGCCTGCACAGCCCGACTGGGGGGTTAAGAAAGACGGCGGCGCTTTTGACCAGTTTACCGGCGCTACGGTCACCCCTAGAGCCGTGGTTGCCGCCATTCGTCGCACCCTCGAATATCAAACGTTGCACCGAGCTCAGCTATTTGAAGAAGAAATTGCTAACAACGCCCCCGTGGAGACTGGCCCATGACAACACCCACCTACGCCACGTTGACCCATAACGGCCTTTGGAAAAACAATCCAGCACTGGTGCAACTGCTGGGCCTCTGCCCCTTGCTGGCGGTCTCCGCGTCTGTCGTTAATTCTCTTGGCTTGGCCGCCGCCACCTTGTTTGTTCTGATCAGTTCAAACCTCTGTGTATCGGTCGTGCGCAATGTCGTTTCCGACACCATTAGACTCCCCGTTTTTGTCATGATCATCGCGGCATCAGTGACCGCCATTGAGCTACTCATGCAGGCATACACCTATGAGCTCTATCAGATTCTGGGGATTTTTCTGCCACTGATTACCACTAATTGCATCATTCTAGGGCGCGCAGACGCCTTCGCAGCGAAAAACCCGGTACTACCCTCAATCTATGATGGCTTCATCATGGGGGTTGGTTTTGGTGCCGTCTTAGTCGTGTTGGGGGCTATTCGTGAACTCCTGGGAACCGGAGGCTTGTTTGCCAATATGCAGTTGCTGTTTGGTGAAACTGCGCGACACTGGCACGTTGTATTTTCCGCTGATTACCCGGCGCTACTACTTGCCATTTTACCCCCCGGGGCTTTCATCGTGACAGGCTTCTTGATCGCCGGCAAAAACGCTTGGGATAATGCCGCGACCCGTAGAGCTGAAGCCAATCGGGCGCCCATTGTTGCCGGCACCAAACGCGTTCGAGTCACCGGCAAGATATCTTAAACGCGGATGATTAGTCTGCGACGACCAATGTTCCCAAAATCTCGGTCACGGCCGCGTCATCCATACCCGCATTCTCCGCATCACAGACGTATGTAATGTAGAGCAGAACCGAATTAGCCGAGACGTACCACTCTTGAACATGGGTATCGTCATCAAGAAAGCTCCCCGTTAAACCCTTAAAATGACCGACCTCAGAGTCTTTCCAACTAGAGATCTCAGGTGACTCTTCATTTGCCATCGCAACGATCTCAGAGGGCGTTACCGTTCCACTGTCCTTGCATAACGTGGTGACCTCAATTTCTCCCACCTCATCGGCATCACCAATTCTAACCACGTCATCATCGTAATCTCCCGACCATTCGGGGGGGAGTAACAAACACCAGTGGTCGGTCTCTAAAATATTCATGGGTT
>JAQXAF010000130.1 GCA_029253085.1 Luminiphilus sp.
ATCGACGCACTGCAAGGGCTCGACGCTGTTTATGCCGCCTACGCGGAGCCCGATGCCGATTTTGATGAGCTCGCCAAAAAGCAAGCGCGCTATGAAGATGTTATTCAGGCAAAGGATGCCCACAACCTTGATACCCGCCTAGATATTGCGGCCAATGCGCTGCGGCTACCGCCTTGGGACAGCGACGTAACGACGCTGTCTGGCGGAGAGCGGCGCCGGGTCGCGCTGTGCCGGCTTCTGTTATCAGAACCCGACATGCTGTTGCTCGACGAACCGACTAACCACCTCGACGCAGAGTCTGTGGCCTGGCTTGAACGCTTCCTCGAAAATTTTTCCGGTACTGTTGTGGCTATTACACACGACCGCTACTTCTTAGATAATGCAGCCGGCTGGATCTTGGAACTGGATCGTGGCCGAGGTATTCCCTACGAAGGTAATTACTCAACATGGCTTGAAGCCAAAGAGACTCGGCTTGAGCAAGAGCAGCGCACCGAGGCGGCCCACCAAAAAGCCATCAAAGCCGAACTTGAGTGGGTGCGATCCAACCCCAAGGGCCGCCAAGCCAAAAGCAAAGCCCGCCTCGCGCGCTTTGAGGAATTAAACTCTCAAGAATTCCAAACCCGTAACGAAACGAATGAAATTTACATTCCACCGGGGCCTAGGCTAGGCGATAAGGTTATTGAGGTTAAAAACCTCAGAAAAACCTTTGGCGACCGGCTTCTGTTTGACGACGTCAGCTTCACCGTACCTACCGGCAGCATTGTGGGCATCATTGGCGCCAATGGCATGGGTAAATCCACGCTCTTCAAATTGCTGATGGGTATTGAAAACCCCGACGGCGGTGAAATTGAACTGGGCGAAACGGTACAGTTGTCTTACGTCGATCAATCCCGAGATGACCTAGACGGCAGCAAAACTGTATGGGAAGAAATCTCTGATGGTCTCGATATTATGCGCATTGGCAGTTACGAGGTGCCTTCGCGGTCCTACGTTGGACGCTTTAACTTTAAAGGTTCGGACCAACAAAAATTTGTGAAAGATCTGTCGGGGGGTGAGCGCAACCGCCTACACCTCGCCAAGCTGCTTAAGCAAGGTGGCAACATGCTACTGCTCGATGAGCCCACTAATGACCTCGACATTGAAACCCTTCGAGCTTTGGAGGAGGCCATACTCGCGTTTCCGGGTTCAGCACTGGTCATTTCCCACGACCGCTGGTTTTTAGACCGTATCGCCACCCATATATTGGCTTACGAAGACGACGGAAGCGTAACGTTTCACCAAGGTAACTTTACGGAATACGAGGAAGATCGCGTCGCACGCTTGGGCAAGGACGCCGATATGCCCAGCCGAGTGAAGCACCGTAAATTAATGGGCTAAGCGCACAGAGGTCATCGCCGAGCTCTGCTGAGATCGTAGGCCGTCAAAGAAACCGGCTCACAGCAGGGCTTCTAACGCCTCAGACAGCCGGGTGACCCCAATGACTTCGAGCCCCGCAATTGCCTGCTTAGGTACATTACCCTTAGGCACAATAGCGCGCTTGAAACCGTGTTTTGCGGCCTCACTGAGTCGCTCCTGCCCCGAAGGTACGGGGCGAATTTCGCCCGACAGCCCCACCTCGCCAAAGACGACCCAATCCCGCGATAAAATACGGTTCTTCAGGCTGGAGACAACAGCTACCAAGAGCGCTAGATCGGCACTGGTCTCAGTCACTCGAACACCACCCACCACATTAGCGAAGACATCTTGATCGCCCACCATAATGCCGCCGTGACGGTGTAGCACCGCGAGTAGCATGGCGAGCCTGTTTTGCTCAAACCCCACCGCGACCCGGCGGGGATTGCCAAGCGAGCTGTCGTCGACCAAGGCCTGAATCTCGACCAACAGCGGTCGAGTGCCCTCCCAAACCACCATAACCGTTGTCCCCGAAGCCGGCTCTTCAGCCCGGTCAAGGAAAATAGCCGAGGGGTTTTTCACTTCGCGCATACCTCGATCGGTCATCGCAAAAACACCAAGCTCGTTCACCGCACCAAAGCGGTTTTTACTACTGCGTAAGGTACGAAAGCGGGAGTCATGTTCACCCTCTAGCAAAATGGAGCAGTCAATCATATGCTCCAGCACCTTTGGGCCGGCCAGATTGCCATCTTTGGTCACGTGGCCAACCAAGATGAGAACCACCCCCGACTGCTTGGCGTATCGCGTCAGCTGTGCCGCACAATCGCGGACTTGCGACACGCTGCCCGGCGCTGAGGCGATGCCCTCTGAGTGCATCACCTGTATGGAATCGACCACCATGACTCGGGGACGAAACTCATCGGCGGCTGCAAGAATGGCATCCACCTCGGTTTCGGCCATCAACTGCAGGGCGTCAACCGCAAGATCGAGGCGGTCGGCGCGCATGGCCACTTGCTGCGGACTTTCTTCGCCCGTCACATAGAGCGCCGATCCCCCTGCAGCGAGATGGCAGAGTGTTTGCAGAAGCAAGGTACTTTTGCCCGCCCCTGGATGTCCGCCAATAAGAATCGCCGATCCAGGCACCAACCCACCACCCAGCACCCGATCGAGCTCGGTAAAACCGCTGCTAAATCGCGGCACATCGACGAGATCAATGTCTTTGAGGACTCTGACTTCGGCTCGAGTTCCCGCGTAACCACCACGGCCTGCCCGCTGACCGATTTTTCCGCTACTTGCCGGGCCGAGGCGAATTTCTGTAATCGTGTTCCATGCTGAGCACTCACTGCACTGCCCCTGCCACTTGCCGTAGTCTGCGCCGCAGTCATTGCAAACAAATGCGGTCTTTGATTTGGGCATAAAAAATTCCTAGAGAAGATTAACGACAAGAAGGTGCACGAACAGGCTCCACAGCGTTATGCTAGCAAACCCAAGCCTAAGATCCCTAACTCCATGCCACCAGGTTCCCTCATTCCCGATCGTCAGTTGACGTTTTCGCCAGATCTCGCGGCGACCATTGGCTTGGAAGAGGCGATTCTACTGCAAGGGTTGGGCGAGCTGCTCTCGGGAAGGCAACAAGCAAGCCAAAGCGTGGCCCTTTCGGAGTTTGAGCGCAATTTCCCCTTCTGGGAGGCTGGTAAAATTCGTGAGCTTCTGGCCCGGCTCGAAGCCTTGGGTATCATTCAGGTTCGAAATGAAAGCCAAAACGCTGATGTGATGCGCATTTCAGCCATAGCATCTCAGCCCGCCCTTGCAGTAGGTAAAGCCGAAGCGCAGGCCTCATCGCATCAATACAGACCTAAAACCCAGGCAGTCTCTGGCACGCCCTCTGCTCCCAAACAGGCATCAGACAACCATCCCATCAAGACGGCTTCTCGATCTTGGCAGCCATCAGAAGACCTGCTGGACCTGCTTCATCTAAGCCACGGAATCAATCGACAGTTTGCGCTGTCGCAACTGCCCAACTTCAGCCCTGCTGCGGCAGATCCGGCACCAGATAACCGCTTTAGGCAGCACGTTCTCAGCGCCTGGAGGCGCCACCAAAGCCAGCATCCCGCTTTTGAAATTGCACCCCCACCCGCTTTTGATCAAAATTGGCGCCCCAGCGATGACGCATTGGACATCATGACAGGTAACGGCGTCGATCTTGAGTTCATTGACTCGATGCGACCGGAGTTTATTCTGTACTGGCGCGAACGCGGCGGGCCGCCCAAAGAGGTCAATAGCAAATTTATCGGCTGGGTTCGACAACGATGGGTACGCTTTCAAGCAGGCCTGGGGCATAGCCCCGAGCCAAGGCCCATGACAGGCGACTGGCAACCCAGTGAGCAAGTCTTTGAGGTGTTGGCCCTATCGAACATTGATCGCCCCTACGCCACGGACAGGCTCGGAGAGTTTCGCGTGTTCTGGTGCGATTCCGGTGACCTTCAGACATCTTGGAACAGTAAATTCCTGCAACACGTAAAGCATCAGTGGCGCTGGGAGCAAGGACAAACAAGCAAAAAAGGGAGTGACCATGGCGGACAGCAAGGACGTGGGCAGTCTGGCGGAGAAAATCGTACGCGGGACCGATCCATCGCTGACGACCTCAGCGATACCAGCTGGGCCAACTGATGCGACACCGAGAGATGACCTTGCCGATACGATCAATCAGGTTTTTGCCCTGTTTAGGTTGAATTACCACAACCAGTTCTACGCAGCCTATGCCGATACCACCCAGCTCAACCAAATTAAGCGCCTGTGGCTGGAAGCACTATCGAGCTTTACCGCTGAGTCTATTTTGACCGGAGCAAAACGCGCGATTGAGGATAGCGATTACCTGCCCACTCTCAAGCGCATGCTCGACTGCTGCCAATTGGCACTTGAGCGTTTGGGTGTGCCACCCGTAAGAGACGCGTTTATTGAAGCCTGCGAGAAGCCCTCGCCTAAACTGACACAAACTTGGTCGCACCCTGTGGTGTACTTTGCGGGCCGCGACAGTGATTGGTTTTTTTTGAGCAACAATGCCGAACGCATGACCCTGCCAATTTTTAAAAGCCATTACGATCGCTGGGTAGCCCGCTTGAGTCGGGGCGAAACCATCGCATTGCCCGAACAAGCTGAGTTACCAGAACCAACAACTGTTGCAATGTCCACACAAGAGCGGCAACAGGCGCTAACTACGCTTCGTGAGGCCCTAGACCTGTAATAGGTTGTCTGACGTGGGATTTACCGAACGGCTCCATGGCAGGTCTGAGCGAGGGCAAATAAATTTTGAGCTTTGAGCTTTGATCTTTGAGCTTATTAAGCGTAGCCGCCGTAATCACCTCGAGCGAGATTATCGAACCGAGTATATTCGCCCTGAAATGCAAGGCGGCAGGTACCGATAGGACCGTTTCGCTGCTTGCCAATAATAATTTCGGCAGTGCCTTGGTCGGGGGAATCTTCGTGATAGACCTCATCGCGATAAATAAACATGATGACGTCAGCATCCTGCTCGATCGCGCCGGATTCGCGTAGATCAGAGTTTACAGGGCGCTTATTGGGTCGCTGCTCAAGTGCTCGATTCAACTGAGATAGCGCAACAACAGGACACTTAAACTCTTTAGCAATAGCCTTCAGACTGCGAGAAATCTCTGATATCTCTGCGGTGCGACCTTCATTCGAGCCGGCAACGCGCATGAGCTGAAGATAATCCACCATGATCATTCCCAAAGAACCCTGCTCCCTGGCGACGCGCCGTGCGCGGGAACGCACTTCGGTGGGGGTCAGAGCCGGCGTATCATCAATGAAAACATTGGCTTCCTTCAACTTTGCCATGGCGGCAGAGAGCTTGGGCCAATCCTCTTGCTCAAGCTTTCCGGTTCGCACGCGCGTCTGATCGATCTTGCCCAGCGAGGACATCATCCGAATAACCAGCTGCTCTGCCGGCATCTCCATCGAAAAGACTAAAATAGGTTTCTCACTGCCCGACGCGGCATTTTCGACCAGGTTCATGGCAAAAGCCGTTTTCCCCATGGAAGGGCGGCCTGCCACAATCACCAAATCAGAATCCTGGAGGCCGGAGGTCATGCGATCGAGATCAATGAATCCAGTCGTCAGACCTAATATCTCACCACCACTCTGAAACAACTCCTCAATGCGCTCAAGGGCCCCCTGAAGCAGCGGCTCCATAGCACGGGCCCCCCCAGTCTTTGGGCCCTCCTCTGAAATTTGCATAATTCGCCGCTCGGCTTGGTCCAGCAGCTCTTCAGCGGAACGGCCCTCGGGATGAAAGCCCGTGCTGGCAATATCCTGTGCGGCGCCAATCAATTTCCTGAGTACGGCACGTTCATGCACGGCTGTCGCATAGGCACGGATATTTGCCGCGGTAGGTGTCGTTTCCGCCAATTCAGCGAGGTAAGTATGGCCACCGGCGGCGTCTAGCTCTCCGGTAGCCAGCAATCTGTCAGCAACCGTGATGACGTCTATAGGCTGACCCAAATCCACAAGCTTTGCGATCTGACGAAAAATAGCCCGGTGCTCGGGTCGGTAAAAATCTTCGGCAACGACGACTTCGGCAATGGCATCCCAGCCTTCTGGAGAGATTAGCAGTCCGCCAATGACCGACCGCTCGGCTTCAACCGACTGCGGCTGCATGCGGATACGTTCGAGATCTAAGTCACCCGTTGACGGTGGGTAAGAAGGGGATGAAGATTGAGTCATTAACAGCTATCCGGTGTCCGGCAGTGCAGCATAACCTATGCAAGGGCGCACTGGGTACGCCCGAGTTAGTTTGCACCGTTGAAGGTAGCGGGCCTAGCTGCTAAGCCCTGTTTACAGGCTCAGACAGAGACGACTGACACGGCAATGCTAGTGGCTACATTTCCGTGTAGCTGCAGCATGACTTCGTATTCGCCCAGCTCCCGGATAACACCTTCTGGCAAGCGAACTTCAGCTTTATCAATATCAACGCCCGCCGCAGTGATGGCATCAGAAATATCCCGAGTACCGACAGAGCCGAAGAGCTTGCCTTCCTCTCCCGAGGTCGCTTCAATGGAAATACCTGCCAACTCGACGATAGCCGCAGCACGCTTTTCAGCGGCTTCGAGTGAAGCCGCTGCCGCCGCTTCAAGATCGGCACGTCGCGCTTCAAACTTAGCCACGTTATCACCCGTTGCAGGTACCGCTTTGCCATGGGGAATTAGAAAGTTTCGGCCGTAACCTGCTTTTACTTCGACCTTATCGCCTAAGCTGCCTAGGTTACCCACGTTTTCCAGCAAAATAATTTCCATCTTAAATCCTCGCAGTCGGTTTAACCGACACCGTTCCGACAAAATCCTGAAGCCTCAGGCTTCCCCATCCGTTGACGCCGAAGACCACCGGCGTCTGAAATCCAATAGCGCATCAGCCATTACCACGCCCAGCAACAACCCCTTCACGGGGTCGAAGAACAGCCACATCGCATAAAACATAATGAGACTGCCGTTCCCTCGACGAGTGGCCGCAGCCCAGGCATGCACCAAGGCAAACCCAGCAAACATTAGAGGCACGGCCCAAACCATTGCCCAGCCACTTATCCAAGGAGCTTGCAACCACAAAACGACCGCTAACACACCCAGGCCTAAAGTGGCTCCAACCGGCAATCGAAGCCGGTGGAACTCAACCCGAAATCCTCCCGGGTTGTATAACAAGGCTTGCCAGTACCTTGCCAACAGCAAACTCAGCACCGCAGTTACCGCGTTGCCAGCCGCCAAAATACCTGCGACTTGCACGGGGGTTGGACGCTGCAATGCTATTGCATCGCCTGCTCCCGTCATGTTGGCCTCGATTTCTCCGATTAGCTCGGCAAATACCAACACCAACTGATCTAAAAACTCGCCGCTGATCAACAACAGCGCCGCACCACCGATTAACCCAAGCCCCAAGCTGGCTAAAACCGCCATCGCCAGACTTACCGTAACTCGCAGTGTCACCGCCAGCATGAAAGTGCCTGCCAGCAACACAATGCTGCCAATATCGCCGCTCATCCAAGCGGCTAACAGCGCGGGCAACAATGCCCAGAGCACCAGCCAACTGCCGTCGACAACGCCCTTTCGTAACGTTACCAACGCGATTGCCGCCGCGCTGAGCCAGCCAAAAAGCAGACTCCCTGCGCCAACTACCGCGACCGCTAGCGCCTGCCAGCGGCCACGCATAATAAACTCTGCGAGGCCGCGCATTACTTCACCGGCTTACTGGTGCGCGTCGGTGTACGGCAACAGCGCTAAAAATCGTGCACGCTTCACAGCCGTAGCCAGCTGCCGTTGGTACTTAGCTTTAGTACCCGTAATGCGACTGGGAACAATCTTGCCAGTCTCGGTGATGTATTGCTTCAGAGTCTCGAG
>JAQXAF010000103.1 GCA_029253085.1 Luminiphilus sp.
GGAGCAGAGCTCTGCTGCAGAGCAGCTCGGGACGGCTTTCATGTGTTCGTCAATGGGCGCAGCCCTACAAAGTTGAGCGCCATTGTGGCAAGTATTATTGCGGAGGGCGGCTCGGCCGAGCCTTTGGTAGCTGACGTAACCGCCGAAAGCCAAATCATAACGGCAATGCGTCAGGTGGCCAGCAGCGGCTACCCTCTTGAGCTGGCTATTTACAACGCGGGCAACAATCGACCCGAAGCTTTTCTGGATGTTACGCCAGCCGTCTTTGAGGATTTATGGCGAGTCATCTGTCTGGGTGGTTTTATTGTGTCGCAGCAGGTGATCAAACTCATGCTTCAGCAGCAAAATATCGCCCAAAAGCAGACGCTGCTATTTACTGGTGCGAGCGCCAGCCTTCGCGGCAAAGCCGGATTTTCCGCGTTTGCGGCAGGAAAAGGTGCTTTACGAATGCTCACGCAGTCTATTGCCAGAGAATTTGGTCCTCAGGGCATTCACGTTGCTCATGTCCTGATTGACGGTGTTGTTGAGGGCGAAAAAGTGCGCACTCGATTTCCTGAATACATTAATGGCCTGGGAGAGAATGGTGCCTTGAAACTGGAAGAGATTGCGGATGCCTATTTGGCACTGCACACTCAAGGCCGTTCAGCGTGGACACAAGAATTAGACCTACGTCCGTATAAGGAGTCATTTTGAAAATAATCTCTAGGCCTCATGCCGAGACTAGGCCAGATTTGCAAAAATTGAAGCTAACCTGTCGGCTGTAAGATCAAAAAATATTTCGAACAATCACCACACTCGACAAGCCTATCCACAGCGTGTTGAAGGCAACCATAGTAGGCAGTAGTTTACGTTCTGAGACCCAAATAAGTAGCGCCGAGGTCGCCAGAGTAATCAAATGTAACTGCCAAATCTCTCGCTGCCAGATCAAGCCGGGAAGAATGACCGCTGCCTTTGCTATCCAGGCCACCGCCTCAACAACGTTGTAATTGACCCAGTAGCCTTCTTGAAACCACATACGGTAACTATTAAAAATATTGGCAAACCCAACGCGATAATAGACCGCGAGCGTCATGCCAAGAAACAGAAGAAACGCTACTAAAACTTGAACCGACACCAAATCCGACTCTCTTTCCGATTAAACAATACCTGCGCCCATAGCCACAAGGCGGTTTTTTTTTACGCCGAGGATCTTCGCTACCGACTCGCCGCAATAAACGTCCGTCTCGTAGCCTCGAGGCCAGTGGCCCATGCCTCGGCAACCAACTTTCGAGGCTCGCCATAAAGCGCCTGTAATTCAGCCGCCGTTAAAGGCGAATTCTTCATTGGCAATCACTCCCAGACTAAATTTTTTTAGGGCATGAACGAAGAGGTAGTTACTGATTTAAAAGGTCTAAAACACGAGCCACCTCAGTAGGAAAGCAGTCTGTCGCTCGCATTTTGTTGCCCGGTCAAAACCCAGCTGGGCAGTGAATAGATGATTAATCGACACTGATACGCAGCGATTACATACAGTTTTCGACTGCCGCGATTCCTGCATAACTAGTCCTCGGCAACCACTACCACCTCATAAAGGTTGTAAACTAACTTTCCATCGCTACCGAGCTGACCGGCAGCGACCGCCTGGATGCGGTTCAGCCAGAGATATTTTTCATGACTCGTTTGGAAGGTCGGGGCGGTGGCAATGACCCCCAACTCCATGTTGGCACGACCCTGATACTCGACGTAGATGAACGCGTCATCATCCGTTTTCAAAGTCATTCGCACATCTAATGCGCCGAGCTTACCGTCCTCACTGAGGGTTAGCCAGTCCGCTGCATCGTGGGTGGCTAAGGAGGCATTGATCTTATCTCCCACCAAAGATACTGAGGGCACATCAATAACGAGCCGAGAACCTTTAGGCCCGTCTCCGACAACTATCTGATCTCCTAGCTGTGCAGTGAGCGTGGCCATAAATTTCAATGTTGCTACCGGTGACATAAACATCCCCCTCATAAACTGTCACACGCATTATGGGGGCAAAGTAGTGATCGTAGAAAGTGCCAAATAAAAAGGGCTTTCATGAAAGATTTACGTCGGTAATACTCGGCTTTATTACAACGAGTGAGTGGCCTTTATGTTTTTTTTATTTGCGAGCGCTCAGGACCTGTCGACGCCAACGACAACAATTCCATCAAAAACAGACCGTCTTAGGGCAATCGTATTACTGCTGAGCGTGTGCTCGGCAACATTGATGGCACCCTCACAGGCGTCGAATCTAGCCATTTTTGAGGCGAGAGATGTCTTTGGGCTAGAGTATGCCGATGATCCTCAGGTCTCTGCAAACGGGAAACAGGTCGCCTACGTCCGGGTATCGATGAATATTATGACCGACAACGCCCATCGCGCGATTTGGCAAGTGGACGCCGATGGCAATAACCACCAACCCCTTGTCAGTGGCAAGGGCCAGCATTCCCATCCACGTTGGTCACCCTCTGGTGATCGCCTTGCCTACCTCTCCAAAGTTGCCGGGAAAACACAACTGCACGTTCGCTGGCTAGAAACAGGGGCTACCGCCAAACTCACAACTTTGGCGCAGGCACCCTCAGACATTAGCTGGGCACCCAATGGCCAGTGGATAGCGTTCACCCGCGAAATCCCTAGCGCAACACCACAATTAGGCGAGATGCCGGAAAAACCGCAAGGCGCCACCTGGGCAGATCCAGCACTTGTTATTGATCGAATGACGTATCGACGGGACGGCGAAGGAAATGTTGCCACCGGCAGAAAGCACCTTTTTGTCATGCCCGCCCAGGGCGGTACGCCCCGGCAGCTCACCACTGCAGATTACCCTATGAAGAAAGGGATCGCTTGGACTCACGATAGTCGGGGCATTTTTTTCAGCGGTAATCGCAGCGAGGATCACGAGTATCAGCCTCGACAAAGTAACCTCTTTAAAATCTCCCTGTTAAGTGGCGAATTAGAACCTGTAACCCAACAAAAGGGAGCGGAATTTGCTCCTGCCATCTCACCTGACGGTGGGCTCCTCGCTTATCTTGCATCGGCTGATCAACGCAAAGGGTATAACCCCAATCAGCTCATGATCATGAATTTACAATCCGGTGAAAGCCGCTCGTTAACGACCAATTTTGACCGGTCGATCGATGACTTTCAGTGGTCTAAGGGCGGCAAGCAGCTCTGGATTCAATACGTTGATCAGGGCATCACTCGGCTTGCCAGGATGTCGTTACAGGGCGAACAGCATCCGGCCAATGCAGCACTAAGCGGCACCAGTATAGGGCGCCCCTATGCCAGTGGCGCATTCTCGGTGAATGGTGACGATACCATCGTCGCAACAATCGGCAGTGACACCAGACCGGCAGACCTAGCGCGGGTACAACCGAACAAATCGCCCTTAGCCCTTACCGACCTAAATAGCGATTTACTGGGAAGCAAAACTCTCGCCTCCGCCCAACGGATAACCTGGCTCTCCTCTCATGATGGAAAATCTATTGAAGGCTGGGTTATGACGCCCCCAGAGTTTGACCCAGCAAGCACATACCCGCTAATCCTAGAAATTCATGGTGGCCCTCACACCGCTTACGGACCCAACTTTAGCACCGAAGCTCAGCTGTATGCGGCGGCCGGATACATTGTGTTTTACGCCAACCCGCGAGGGAGTACGAGCTATGGCGAGGCCTTTGCAAATAGTATTGATTTAACATACCCCGGGTATGACTACGATGACCTGATGGCAGGTGTAGACGATTTGCTCAAACGCGGCTACATAGATCACGAGCAGTTGTTCGTAACCGGCGGTTCTGGCGGTGGCGTTTTAACCGCTTGGATTGTTGGCAAAACCGACCGCTTCAAAGCCGCTGCCGTGGCCAAGCCAGTCATCAACTGGGCAAGCTTTGTGCTGACCGCTGACCTTAATTATTACTTCGCCACGACCTGGTTTGAAACCCCTCCCTGGGAGGATATCCAGAGCTACTGGGATCGATCGCCGCTATCCCTTGTGGGTAAAGTTTCAACACCCACTTTACTGCTTACCGGTGAACTCGATTATCGCACTCCGATTAGTGAAACCGAACAGTACTATCAAGCACTCAAGCATCGAGGTATCGATACCCTCATGGTGAGGATACCGGGTGCCAGCCACAGTATTTACAAGCGCCCCTCAAACCTCATCGCAAAAGTTAATAATATTCTCGCGTGGTTTGAGCGTTACCGCTAAAACGGACAAGACCTGCTGGCCGTGCCCTAAACGTTTTAATTTCAAGAGCCACAAGCAGCTTTAAATAAATTGGCCATTAATCTAAAAGGTACACGCGCTTAAATTTTTCGTGGTTTCCGCTTCCAGCTCCTGTTTCGGGCTATGCTGTTTTAGCGGCTAATAAAGCCGCCCATAAAAAGTCATAACCCAAACAAGGAATTCATCACCATGAATAAATTACTACTGGCTTTAACGCTTTGCCTAGCGCCACTGTGGGCGACAGCCCAAGATCAAAGCTTCGATAATTTTGTTGATTTAGAACTGGCCATCAGTGATATCAGCATGACCGAAGACGGCATGGTCATTACCTACGAAGGTGATGCTGGCAAGTATGGCCTCGTTCATGCGACACACAATATGGTTGCCACCAACGATGCCAATACGAAGGGCTACTTTACTGGCACGGTGCAAGCGATAAACGATGCTGGGGCTCTGGAGAAAAGTGCCACCGTAGGCTTGTGGTCGAGAGAGGGTACCAAACTAAAGGTTTATGGCTTTGATGACGACGACAGCAACCGAATTCTGCATATCGCTTCCGTCGATTTGAAAGCCAAAATCAATCAGGTCCGTGTCTGGGAACTTGAATAATCGCCGAGGAGCGCGCACAGCACGCTGGACTAATAAAGGGCCGCAAACTATGGGCCCTGCTGGTAACGACTGACCGGCGATGCACACCGGCGCGACGTGCCGAAGGCTTTTGAAGCAATATCCGGAAGCAACATCTCGGTCCCACCCTAAAAATGTTAGGGGGTTTTTGAAGCAACAGCCCGGGCCTCCAGTTCACAAGCGTCTGCTGATGGCTCGACCGGTGAGAACTTTTTCGCCTCGGCTTGGGCTGCCGCCATCGTAGCAAGATACAGGGCGTCATTTTGCAGTCGCGCAAAGACCGCAGCACCCACTGTCATTCCTGCCAACGTGTCACTTTGCCAATGCACGTTGCAGACCGTACGGCTATAAACATACTCCCTGCCACGGGCAAGGATAAGCTCAGCCTTCTCGGGAAACACCTGAGATAGTATCAAGGCCCAACCCCAGCCGACGGCGCTGTGACCACTGGGATAAGAGCCATCATCGACCAGCGCCTCACGGTCAGTGGGTGTGCAAATAGGCTCTTCGTTCACTAGAAACGGGCGGGATCGCTGGTGCGCCTGTTTGGCTGGATAGCTTGCCAAACCAAAGTCCGCCAGCGAACGACGAATCAGTCGGTTGAGCACCGGCGTATCCGTCTCACTGATCACGCGACCGACGGCACATTGAAACGTAGACGCCGCTTCGGGAAATTTCAGTTCGGCATCCCGCGCGGCTAAATCCCAGCGCGGCGTGCCTTGCAGTTCCAATACCGCTTTATTAGCGGCAAGATCCGCCATCTCAAGTGTGCTACCCGCACTGGGTGGAGCAGGAAGAAATGCTGCGCTATTAAGGACGGGCTGCCCATGAAGATAACCCTCTAATAAACCAGGGCGCAGTTCACCAACCTCCCCCAGCACATCGATAGTCGGCAGCTCACCACGGCAACTGACCGCCACCATGACAGCAAAGACAAATATTAGAAATTTTTGAGCGAGCACGATATTTTCCTCTTTATTTTAGTCACACACCGGAAACCAGCGTTCTGGTGCAACCCTGCGAACTGGCCGTTTATCTAACTGAGGGCCCGTTAGACCGGGTGCTGTAACATTGAATATGCAGTGTACATCCTAGCAAGACATCGCGAAAAGCTACGTCACTTAATCGCTAAAAAACCCTCAAAGGTTAGATACTTAAAAATTGACAAAACATCCTCAAAGCCCGCCCGAGCCAACAAATCCAGATTGCCTTGGGTAGAAAAAGGTTCAAGCACACCTTTGAGACTTCTGGATTTACTGAAAATCTCTTCAGGACTATAGCCCTGTGCAATTTTATATTCGTTATACAAACTCGTCGTAATATCCTGAAAGCGGGCATCGTTGGCCCGAACCTTTTCAAACAATAAGAAAGCCCCTCCCCAGTTCAGGGCATTGTAAATTTTGTTGATGAGTCGCTGACGCTCGCTGGGTCTAATGAACTGAACGGTGTAATACGCAACGACAATATCCGCGTTACTAATATCGGACTGAAGCACATCATCAAGAATAAATTCTGTCTGACCAAGATCGAGATCAGCGGCCTTCTGTCTCGCCAGCGCAATCATGGCAGGCTCAAAATCAATGCCAACAAATCGAGCCGTATCTTTGCTCTTGTTGTGCAGGGCAAGTTTCGCCGTGAGTTCACCGGTAGAGCATCCGAGCTCATAGCAAGAAGACCCTGCTGATAGAAAAAAGTCGCTCAGATCACAAATGATTTGGTGGCCTTCAGTGTACATGGGCACCGATTTTGAAACATGCTCATCGAATTGCTGCGCCGTTTTCCCGCCAAAGGACCATCGTGCGTTACCGGCATCCAGCCCATCTCCAACACTTCCCATCTCTCGATTCCTTTCGCTAATCGTTGCTATTCTCAACTGAGTGTACAGAAAAACTGTGACTGCCAAGACAAATCATCCATCGGCTATGTCCGCCAAAAGCGCCATGGGTCACTGACGTACTGCTATAAGCACCGCAGTCTATTACCTGCTGCGCTTGCACCTCGGTAGCCGAAAAATAAGGGATTTTGTGGTCCTTGAGATCTGGGACTTTTTGTCCAAAACCGCAAACCCGTTTCGCAGACTAATAGATTTCGCCATCCACAAGCGCGTTTTTCAAATCCCCTTCAATTACTGACAGCCTTAGCTGCGCTGACTAAAGGTCGAGACTTTCGTGTCGATTAGGGTCTTCGATCTGAGAAAGCAGCTGCAGGTAGCCGCCCAAATTATACGCCATAAGTCGATATATCCAGCGATTACGACGGGACTCTTGGAATACTACGGCTTCAAGAAAGCCAAATTCCGAGCAAAAAAAAAGGGCTGCCCTATGGGCAACCCTTTCTTAATAAAAGCCTGGCAATGACCTACTCTCACATGGGGAAACCCCACACTACCATCGGCGATACGTCGTTTCACTTCTGAGTTCGGGATGGAATCAGGTGGTTCCAACGCTCTATTGTCGCCAGGCAAACTGGCTTGAGTGACAGACTCGCTACAAGTAGCAAGAAAACCTCTCAAATAAGGCGGTAAATCTAGCTGATTCTTTCGTTGGTGATGAACCCAACACACACTATGACTTGAGCACAACATACTCCTTTCAGAGTCACGCAACTTCCGCCGCGTGCCGTCAGTCTTCTGTGTACTTTATGGTTCTAGGTACGAACCGTACACCAAACAACTTGGATTATATGGTCAAGCCTCACGAGCAATTAGTACTGGTTAGCTCAACGCTTTACAGCGCTTCCACACCCAGCCTATCAACGTCCTAGTCTTGGACGGCTCTTCAGAGTCCTCAAGGGACAGGGAGAACTATTCTTGGGAGGGGCTTCCCGCTTAGATGCTTTCAGCGGTTATCCCGTCCGAACGTAGCTACCCGGCAATGCGTCTGGCGACACAACCGGAACACCAGAGGTTCGTCCACTCCGGTCCTCTCGTACTAGGAGCAGCTTCCCTCAATTCTCCAACGCCCACGGCAGATAGGGACCGAACTGTCTCACGACGTTCTAAACCC